>SLLU01000135.1 GCA_007133925.1 Candidatus Halarchaeoplasma halalkaliphilum
GATGGGTATGTCCGGGGAAAAATGACTACTGTTTAACGGACCCAAGGTCCTGGGCGATATCCTCCAGATCCAGAGACTGAAGCTTTGCCTTGGTGGGCACACCTTCAAGGTTCCATCCCCTGGCGGTATAGTATCTGTCAAGGGCTACTTCCAGATCCTCTCTCGGGATGAGTCTTCCCTGTGAGGGTCCGTAAGGGACCTTTTCTTCCAGAACTCTATCCGGTAGTGTATCGTCCTTTCTTGAGAATCCCTCTCTTACGTTGTACGCCTTGGCCACGTTGTGTCCCCTTTCTCCGGCGTATAGCAGTTCCCCTATGCTCATGTTCCACCCTGTGACCGCATTGACCAGTTCTAGGAGAGGGTTATCCAGGAAAATACCCCTGGAGAACTTGCACATACCGGTCATGTCGTATATCATCATCAGATTTTCCAGGACACTCAGAGGATATCCCTTGGATACTATGTCCGTCCTCGAGTAACCGTCGAAGTGCCAGAAACTGCCTCCGTAGTCCAGGGCGTACTCACAGGATGTGAGGTGATCCGCCCCTCGTGGTGCCACCGCCAGGGCAAGGCCCATACCGTACATCCCCCTGGGTTCGTAACCCGGAGGTTCCATACCCTTGATATGTATGGCGAAATCCGTTCCTTTGCCGAGCTTTTCCGAAGCACTTTTGACCCCGTCGAAGAGCAGTTCTCCCAGCTCCCCTTCCCGGTTACCCATGGCCTTTACAGCCTCTATCATGGCCTTCTCATCCCCGAATTTTAGCCCCGGACCATCCAGTTCCAGTAGTCCTTTTTCGTAGGCCTCCATGGCCCATGCAACGGTCACACCGGCGGATATGGTGTCTATCCCCAGCTTGTCGCAGATCTCGTTTGCCTTGGCCACAGCCTCCACATCATCCACACCGCAGCAGCTTCCCAGGGAATACAGGGTTTCGTACTCCGGTCCGTCTATGGCGATATCCCCGTAGGGCGTGTCCTTTGCTACAAAATACTGACTGCACGGTTTGGTACAGAACGGGCATGGTCTTCTTCCGTCCCGGTATACAGAAGCCCATTTTCTCGGGTCCAGGTCTATCCTTTCCTCTTCGGGATCATCCAGTTTATCGTATGCGTCTTTGAAATATCCTGCTTTCCAGTTAAGGGACGGAAAAGCTCCCAATTCCACGTTGAGGGGGTGGATGGCATCCCCAGTACCGAAATCCATATCGGTTTTTCCCTTCTCTGCGGTCTCTTTTCTGTAGACAGAGTTCAACTCGTCGATTTTATCGGGATCATGGATCTCTAACTTCTTTGAGCCCTTTATCGCTATGCCTTTCAGATTCTTGCTGCCCATAACCGCACCGGGCCCCCCTCTACCAGCCTGCCTTTCATCGCATTCGATCATGGATATCTTCGATAGTTTCTCACCTGCGGGTCCTATGACCGCAGTTCTCACCTTTCCGTATCTCTCTTTAAGAGCGTTTCCGGTCTCGTGGGTATCTTTCCCCCACAGGTCCTGGGCATCTTCTATCTTCACATCATCGTCCTCTATCACCACTACCGATGGATTTTTTGCCTTTCCCTCCAAGACAAGAACATCATAACCCGCTTTCTTCAATTCCTCCCCTATCCATCCCCCAACCAGTGCCTTTCCGTAGCCCCCGGTCAAGGGGCTCTTGAAACCGAATGCAGTCTTGGACGCTGTGGGTATCTTGGGACCGAGTAGAAGCCCAGGTGCCATTATCAGCTTGTTACCCGACGATAATGGCTCCACGTCCGGTCCAACTTCGTCGTATAGCACTCTTCCGGTTATGCCTGCACCGCCTATGTATCTTCTCAAAAAAACATCCGATAGCTCTTCCGTACTTACTTTACCGTTATCCAGATCGATCCTCAACAATTTTCCCCAATGTCCTGACATGTTTATCACCGTTGAAGATTTTCACATCATATTAAAAGGTTAGGGGTCCTCACCCAAGCACTTTGATCATCAACAGGCAGGGGTTATATTCATCCCAAAGGGTTGGGAATTCTTCCAAGGGGTAGAAACCCACCGACCTGTAAAATGCCCTGGTTCTCCCGTAGTTTTCGTCGGGATTCGAGTCACTCAGGGTTTTCACGGTAAGGTATTTTTTCCCTTCTTTGACCAGTTTTTCATGCACACTATTCATCATCTGCTTCCCTATGCCCCTTCCATGAAGCTCTTTCACCAGACCTATAACATAGAGCTCGCTGGTGTACTCGTTGTGTTCCTTCAAGGCAACGAAACCCACGGGTATGCTCCCCACGTATGCGGTGACAAAGGGCATTTCCCTGACACCCTTCACATAGTCCACGATGGCTTTCTCGATACCGAACCATTGGGGGAGGGATCTCAGTATGGTCTCGCATATATGGCTTTTAGAATCCGGATCCCTTTCTTCTTTTACACAAAGATATTTTCCCTCATCGTCCTCATGCATTTTCTGGCAGCGACCCACCCACAGTGTTTTGAAATCCTCTTCGGATACGTTCCGTTCCCCAAGGTCTCCTATGTGGTTGATCCCTTCTTCCCTGCACCAGTCCACACATATGAGATAATGGAACCAATTCAAGTCATCATGGTCATGGTATACCTCCACCTCCTCTTCCCCGTTCTTCCACATGGTGTAAGCTCTATGGTGACCGTCGGTGAAGAACAGTTCACCAGCGATCTTCCTAACCGGAAGAGGTCCGGAGGACCTTTCATCCATACCCTTCAACCGTTCACAACTCAAGTATAGCTCACTGGGACGTATGTCCCTTAAGGGTATCTTGTAACTTTTTTTGGTGCACATGGGACTATCTTTTGTTCACGATATCTTGGATCTCGACCAGTTTATCCCATGCATTCTGTTTTATCTCTTCGCACTGAGATAGTACCTCATCTGCGTAATCTTTATCATCCATATCTTCCAGGTTGATCTTAACGTTCTCTATACCTCCGATCACACCGGAGTAGGCCATCTGTGCCCCTACCACCGCATCGCTTAGGGCTCCTTTTTTACCGTATTTTGCAGCCGGAACGAGAAGTTCCATGACCTCAAAGGACCTCCTGGCGGTTTCGAGGGGCACATCAACTGCCACTTTCAGACCCTCAAGCATCTTTGCTCTACGCAGTTCCTTCTGTTCCGGGGTGGAATCGGGCATCCTCTTGGCATCCATGTATGAGTCAAAGGCACTGGTGTCTTCATCTACAGCCCTCACAAGGGCGTCCTTCAGGTCCTGTACCCTATCCGCCACTGGCATGAGTATCTCATCCACATCTTCGGTCCCCCGTCCTCCGGTGCTCAGATTGCACACCATGGAGCACAGTCCTGCACCCAGGGAGCCTGCCAGGGCTGCGATACTTCCCCCGCCCGGTGTTGAAGAGTCCCTGGAAACCTCGTGTACGAACTCATCCACCTTCATGGAAACAAGGGCGGTGTCTGTTGAATAGGGCGCCCCTATGACCTTTGTTTCGATATGGAAATCGGTAACATCCCTCAAACCCAGGGATTGAACGGCCGTCTCTACGATATCCATCCAGGGCACCCCTGTGGGTTGACCCTGTTTATCCAGGTAGTACCTCCCGGAGTCCATCATGGCCTGGAAGGGAACTATGCCCACTATCTCACTTCCCGTGACCGAAACGCCCATATCCGATGCTAACCGTTTTGCCTCCTCGTAAACCTCGTGCACGGATGTCTTCTTGTAGTTGGTGAGGTTTATGGATATCTGTGCACGTTCGAACTCCTCAACGTACCATCCTATGGCCTTACAGTGATCGAATTTGCCCTTCTTCTTGACAGCCTTTCCTTCCAGACGGGAAACATCGTAATCGTAGTCCTTTTCCAGGAGTTCCTTTAGATCGTATCCGTGTTCCTTCTCCGTATGGGTTCTGACCTCCTCGAAGGTCTTTGCCACATGATCGCACTCACCACAGGGGAATCTTTCTTTTGAATACCTTTCGATATCCCCTTTCCAGTAGTGGCCGTCCGGTCCTCCTACCCTCTTGGACCTTCCCCGGTCTCTGAGTTCGAAGGCTATATCCCAGGCTATCTTTGCGTTACGGGTGTTAAGGTTGATATTGTATGCTATAAGGAATTCCCGGGCACCTATGGCTGTGGCCCCGGTATGCTCTACCAGATCATCCCATCCGGCAGGACCGAAATCCGGTTTCCATTTCGGGTCCACCAACTTATCTTTCAACCCCTCGTACTCCCCGGAGCGGACACTGGCAAGGTTCCTGCGTTTTTCCTCGGTAGCGGCTTCCTCGTAGAGATATATCGGTATGCCGAGTTCGCTACCGACCCGTTCACCCACTTCCCTGGCGATCTCTATGCAGTCCTCCATGGTAACTCCCGTTACGGGTACGAAGGGACATACGTCGGTGGCCCCCATCCTGGGGTGGCTTCCTTTGTGTTTTGACATATCTATGAGTTCCGATGCCATCTTTATGGCCCTGAAAGCAGCCTCCTTGACTCCCTTGGGGTCTCCCACGAAGGTGACCACTGTCCTGTTCATGTCCGCACCCATGTCCACATCCTTGAGTTCCACATCTTCCACAGATTCGATCGCTTTCGTTATCTTGTCTATTATCCCTCTGTCCTTGCCTTCTGAGAAATTGGGTACACATTCAACTATCTTCATGGCTAACACCGGTTGTTGAAGAATAAAGACTTGTTAAAAAGATTTGCCATGATGCTATCCGCCGGCAACCAATGGAAACACTGCCACGGTGTCATCCTTTTTCAACTTAGTTTCCATACCATCCAAAAAATCAACGTTTCTGCCGTTCAACATGAATTTTATAGTATCCTTCAACTCTCCTTCGTCATCCAGTAGCTCCGGTTTTAAGCCGGGATACCTCTCCAGTATGATATCAAGAAGAGACGATACATCTTTCGCGTCGATCTCCACCTTGTTCTCACCCACCGGTTCCTGCAGGGTTGCAAAGAATTTGACCATCACCATGGAGACACCTCAAAATAAAAAGGAAAGGGTTTGTGGGTTTTTACCCCTCATGTACCTTATCCAGTTCGCCATCCTCTACGTCAAAGACGACATCATGGGGGGGCAGCTCTTCCGTACGCATGAACTCCGGTAGACGATCGTCTTTCTCAGTGAATCCAGCCCTTTTGTTGAATTCCCGTTCGATATCCAGGATCTGCTTACCGATACCATCCAAATCTTCCACGGTTATGTCTTCACCCAGTACGCCTGCCACGGTCTCCACCATACCTTCCAATCCCTCGGGGATATCCAGCACCGGGAAGGCAGTGAACAAACAATATCCTGAACTGTCTATGACTGCCGTACTCCTCTGTAGTGCCTGGGATATATCCACCTTATCTTTCTCCAAGGGATCTATCTTTCCACCGGTACCCAGTATCTCTGGAGCGATGGTATAGCCTGCGGTATGGTCCGCACCCATGGTGGTCGTGGCGTAGGTGACACCGATCCCCTTGATGGACCGGGGGTCATAGGCCGGCATGGCCTGACCCTTGACCGTTGGAACCCTGTGCACGCCCAGGGCCTTTCCGACGAATTCCGTGCCATGGATTAGCATCCTTCCCTTGTAAGTTCCTTTGCGTATCTCTTCCATAAGTTCCAAAGCACCTTCACCGTCTCCGAACTCCAACATACCTCCTTCCATGGCCACGGCGATGGTGTTCCCCATCTCGATGGTGTCCAATCCCAGGTCGTTACACGCTCGGTTGAGCTCCCCGATGATCTCCAGGTCGTATATACCGCAATTTGGCCCCAATGCCCAAACGCTCTCGTACTCAAGTACGCCAACAGGGTCCTTTCCGCCTTCCTTGGTCCAAACTTCGGAACACCTGATGATGCAGCCCGGGCTGCAGACGTGGGGTCTTTCACCGCCCAACTGCTTGATCATCTCTGCCTTTTTCTCTCCAGATACCATCTCGGCCATATCTTCTTTACCGGACGAGAAGTTCCTGTGAGGCAGTCCTCCTGCTTCATTCACTATGTTTATCAACACTGCGGTACCAAAGGACGGTAGCGCTCCACCATCTTTGGTAACATCATGTTCTTGTATGGCCTTTGCGAGTTTTTTTCTTCCTTTTTCAAACAGTTCTTTATCTTTTATCTCCACACCCGGGGCGTTTTTTCCATCCAAAACTACGAATTTCAAACCCCTGGAAGCCATCACTGCGCCGAGACCCCCTCTACCTGCGTACCTGCTGGAAAGCCCGTCTATGTCGTTAAAGCAGATACCGCTGTTCACGCCGGACATCTCTGCGGTTATACCTACGCTGCATATGTCCACCTTATCTCCGAATTTTTGGTACAGTTCTTCGTAGGCCTTGTACAAACCCATGCCTACCCACGGGCTTGCATCCAGCAGTTCGCCGCCATCTTTGTCCAGTTTCAGCATCTTGTATCCATCTGATTTCCCCTGGATAACTACGGCCTTGAGTCCGAGCTTAGCCATGGTCTGGGCAAAACGTGAACCGACGTTTGATTCCTTTATCCCCCCGGTCAACGGAGATTTCCCACCGACGGATAATCTTCCCGATGAGGGGGCACTGGTTCCCGTTACTATCCCGGGAGCCAACACTAATTTATTGTTTGGTCCCATGGGATGACAGTCGGCGGGCACCTCGTCAGAGATGATCTTAGAGGTGAGTCCTCTACCCCCTAAAGTTCGATACTCTTCCGATACCTCTTCGTATTCCAGTTTTCCACTTTCCATATCCACTCTCAGTATCTTTTTTCCCATATCTCACACCTTGTTCCAACAAGAATAGAATGCCTAATAAGTTTTTCCCACTTATGATACAAAAATATAAGGTTTTTCGGATGCACGTGCATCAGTACATCGGGCAAAATCCTATAATGTACATTGAGGATACTCCAGGGATAAGATGGACTTCGACAAGAAACTGGATCGTAAAGGGACTTACTGTGCGAAATGGGACTGTCTGGAGAAGTACTTCGGTAGAGACGACCTACTGCCCATGTGGGTGGCGGATTCGGATTGGAGGACCAGTGAGGCAATAATCCATGCTTTGAAAGAGAGGGTGGAACACGGTGCCTTCGGTTACACCAAACCAGGTAAAGAGCATGATCAAGCGGTGGTGGATTGGGTGAGAAGAAGGTACGGCTGGAGGATAGATCCCCAATGGATAGTATATACCAACGGTATAACATCCAGCCTAAGTGTGGCCGTGAGGACTTTCTCGGATACGGGTGATTCGGTGGTTATACAGCCTCCGGTGTATTTTCCATTCTTTTCCCTGGTGGAGAACAGCGGTCGAAGGATTCTGGAGAACCGGTTGGAGTATGACGGACAAAGATACCGCATGGACCTGGACGACCTCCGCCAAAAGTTTTCCCCGGACGAGGACAGATTGGCCAATAGGACCAGTATGATGATACTGTGCAGCCCCCACAATCCAGTGGGCCGTGTGTGGAGCAAAGATGAGCTGGAGCGATTGGTAGAACTGGCCATCGAGCACGATATCATGGTATTATCCGATGAGATCTTTTCAGATTACATCTACAGGGGGAAGCACACTCCCTTTTCTTCCCTATCCCCGGAGGTCAAGTCCATGACCATGATTACGCCAGCCAAGAGTTTCAACATAGCCGGGTTGAAGATGGCTGTGATGATCATCCCTGA
>SLLU01000026.1 GCA_007133925.1 Candidatus Halarchaeoplasma halalkaliphilum
ACCTCCTGTGTGGATGCGTAGCCCATTACAGCCGCAACGAGCACACCCACTATGACTGCAGCAATGACCCTCTTGTTCAGAAGTATCTTTTTGAACTTGTACCGGGCCAGTGAGATAAAAGCTATGGAATCCACGTTATCGCCCCACCAGGTATTCAAATACCGCTTCCAGGTTATCATCCAAACTGTACATTTCCCTTATCTCCGCACCGGTCTCCAGCATGATGTCCGGTATATTCCCGAAGAACTCATCCGGTCTCGTGACCTCCACCTTCAGTCTGTCCTTACCTCCCAGAAATGTTACGGATACCGTGTGATCTGCCTCCAGAAGTCTCTTGCCCAGTTCCACCATCCTCTCACCCTCCACTATGATGTTGTGAGGGTGCTTGTCCATGAGATCCCTTATCCCTGAGATATCCCCCGATGCAACCGCCCGGCCCTTGTAGATGAGAACGACATTTCTGGTCATCTTTTCCACCTCGAAGAGAACGTGTGAACTCACCACGACATCCTTTCCCTCTTCCCGGTGGAGCTTTCTTATGATCTCTATGAGGGATCGACGGGCTCTGGGATCTGCACCACTAAGGGGTTCGTCAAGGAACAGCAGCTTTGGGTCGTGTACCATGGCCCCTGCGATCTTCATGCGCTGTCTCATACCCTTGCTGTAACCACCTATCCTCCTGTCCAATGCATGATCCATACCCACCATGTTAGAGCAATAACTTATGCGACCGTTCAAGTGACGGCCCTTCAGTCCGTGGAGTCCGCCGGCGAGCTGCAGGAACTCCCTGCCGGTTGCCTCGTTGGGCAGATTATCGTAGTCAGGGCAGAAACCGATCCGTCCGGATAGCCTGTTGTTCAGCCAGGGTTTTTCTCCCATGATGTACAGTTCACCTTTGTTGGCCTTTATCATGCCCGTCATGAGCTTGAAAAGGGTGCTCTTGCCACTCCCGTTGGGGCCCACTATTCCTGTGATCCCCCTTTGGACCGCCATGTTGAACGAGTTAAGACCTATGACCTCTCCGTACCATTTGGAGAGGTTCCTTGCCACTATCAATTCGTTCATTTACCCATGGCCCTCCTTTGTAGTATATAATAGGTGAAAAGAAGGGGTAGTATCAGATATCCGAACAGCGCGGCGTAGTAGTAATTGACCTCTATGGACCCCGGTATACTGTATCCGTATATCCTGAGGAACGTGTAATGCAGTATGTTCACCGGACTCAGTAGCTTCCAGTTCTCGTTGAAATGTGCAAAGAACTCCGAGATTATCATGGGTGCGAAAAATGCCATGAAGGTGCCCACGCCCGCATAGGCCTTCCTTTTGGTCACAGAGGACATCATCAGACCCATGGTGGAAAAGAAAAAAGTGATGAAAAGGCCGGCCACGAAAGTCATCCCCATTACCTTCAAGCTGGATAGATAGTCCGAACCGGTCTGGGTGGCTATGACCACCAGGCAGAATATCAAGGGCATCATCAGGCAGTAAACCGCAAGGACTGATGCGGAGCCAAGCAGTTTGGATGTTAGATATATGGCGGGCTTTATGGGTCTGGAGAAGTAGAGTATGAACGAGTTATCCTGGAGGTCCGATGATATGAGATCCGACGTGACCACGGCTGCCAGCAGTATGGAAAAGAGGGCGAAGAAAGGGTTCATCATGTAGGGTACATCCATGGCCATTTCGGCGCTCTTCACCATCATCTCCGCGGTAAGTTTTTCGAACGGGATTATAGCGGTGGTCAGTATGGGAAAAACGTGAACCAGTATGCTGCCTATTATCAGAAGGGCAAGCACTCCCTTGGCTTTTATATTCTTTTTAAACACCTTGTCGGCGATGAGTACGATCCTGTTGAATATGGGTGTTCTTTTTCCATCCCACGGGGTATACTGTATGGGTTCAATCCCCAGATGCATCACCACCTGTGAACGTTTCCATGAATGCATCTTCCAGGGACAGTAAGTCCGGCCTGTAGTATCTCAGCTGTACTCCCGATTCCCGGACACACCCGAGTATGTACCCGCTGGCTCGAACATTCTTAACAATTATCTCGGCCTGGGATCCCTCGTCTGTCACCCGGAGAATACCGTGTTCTTTCCTCAGTAGCTTGCAGAATTTCCTGATACCCTCTTTGGTGCCCCTAACCTTGAGCTTGTATCGACCATCTTCCGGCATGAGTATTTCCTTTATGGCCCCTTCCCTGATGAGCTTCCCACCGTCGATTATCTTGACGTGCTCGCAGACCTGTTCCACCTCGTGGAGCAGATGTGAGGATACAAGTATGGTCTTTCCGGTTCGGCCTATATCCGATATGAGTTCCAGCATATCCTTTCTTCCGTCCGGGTCCATACCGTTGGTCGGTTCGTCCAGCAGCAGTATCTCCGGATCGTGGACTATGGCCTGGGCCAGTTTTACCCTCTGCTTCATCCCTGTGGAATAGGTCCCCACGTTCCGGTATCTTTCCTCACCTATGCCCACGAAATCCAGGACGGCGTGACTCCTTTGTATGGCCTCGTCCCGCATCATACCCGACAGACCCCCCATGTAGGACACCAACTCGAAGGCGTTCATGCTGCCCATGAGACAGTCGTTCTCGGGCATGTAACCCACCATGTCCCTGGGATCCTGAACGGACCCTCTGCCGTTGATGGTGAATTCACCGCTCTGGGGCTGTACAAGACCCAACAGTACCTTTATGAATGTTGTTTTGCCCGCACCGTTGGGGCCCAGTATGCCCACTATGCCCCTGGGTATCCCGGTGGAGAAAGAGTCCAGTGCGGTCACGCTGCCGTAACGAACCACTATGTTCTTTGCCCGTATCCTTACTTCCATTTCGACCGTGCAAGAGACCTACGGCTATTAAGATTATTCCTTCTTGAGAATATCCTTTGCGTTCACAGCCCACTTTGGGTTTCCCCACTGTTCCCTTCCCACGGCCACCAGATCTATCCTGCCTTCCCTGACAACCGAGTCGGCAAATATCGGTTCCTTTATGCCTCCCACACCTATGACGGGGACCTTCACATATCCCTTCATTTCTTCCGCTAGGGGTATAAAGTATCCCTGTTCGTGGGTATCCGGCCTCGAGCCGCACAGATTTCCCGAAACATCCAATATGTCCACGCCCCGTTTTTCCAGTTCACTGGCGAATCTGCCTGATTCTTCTGTGGTGAGACCGCCTTCCATCATATCCGAGGCTCCCAAACGGTATAGCAGTAGCCGGTCCTTCAACACCTTTTTAACGCCCTCCACCACTTCCAGGGGGAACCCCATACGTTCTTCCAGTCCATATCTTTCTTCTCCCCTGTTGGTCACGGGGGATAGGAACTGTCCCAGGAGGAATCCGTGTGCCCCATGCACCTCTACTCCCTGGAAACCGGCCTTCATGGCCCTTTCAGCGGCCTTCACGAAGGCATCCTTCAACTCCTTTTTCCTGGTTTCCGAGATCACCTGGGCATCGGTGAAATAAACATTAGACGGGGCCTCGGCTCTTTTTCCAGTCACGTCCGGGCTGCACTTTCCGCCTCCGTGGGAGATCTGTATCACCGGTACGGCTCCACCAGAGCTGATCCTTTCCGCCAGTTCTCTCAATCCGTCGGTGTGTGTGTCATCATATATTCCGAGTTGGTTCGGACTCAGTTTTCCCCTTGGATCCACGTAGGAGTGCTCCACGATGATCATCCCGGGTCCTGTTGCCAGCTCTTCGTAGTGACGGTAGAGCGCTTCCGTGGTATGACCATCCTTTGTGGACTTCTCAGTGGCCATTGGGGGCAGTACGATCCTGTTTCTGATCTCAATATCTCTTATCTTTAAGGGTGTGAACAAATCTACCATTGAATATTCCTCCTGCTTGAGGTAACATAAGGTTTTCAGTGATGCCTTTTCCTGCTGCAGATGGCGTATTCGTCGCCATCGAAGAAGACCTCTCTGTCGGGATATTTTTCCTGGAGATCTTCTATTATCTGCTGCATCTCCTCGAGGCTGATAGCATCCTCTCCCGGTCCGATCCTTACGTGTATTTCCTTTACCATCTTGACCTCCCAATATCCTTGGGTATGATATATCTTTCTGATGAAACGGGAAAAATTGTTATAAAGCATATGAAGATGGTATCCCGTATGGATCCCTTGGAAATACTGGTGCATCGTCTGGTCAGGGTGACCTCCTCTGAAGAACTCCAGAGCGTGAAATTCCAGGTCTGCGGTGAGTTCGGACTGGAAGAGGTTCCCGGGAACGCGGAACTCATAGCAGCAGCCAGGCGTGTACTCCACGGGGATGAGTTGTCCGCTGTTTTAAAACTACTAAAGCGCAAACCGTCCAGAAGCCAGTCCGGGGTCGCGGTGGTGGCTGTGATGACCTCCCCGGAGGGTTGTCCCCACGGCAAGTGCATCGTGTGCCCCGGAGGTCCGGATTCCGATTTTTACAGCCCCCAGTCGTACACCGGCCGGGAACCCGCTGCTCTGAGAGGGATCCGTCATGATTACTCACCCTACGAACAGGTCAGTGGCCGTCTGGAGCAATATCATGCCATAGGTCATCATACGGACAAGGTGGACCTGATCATCATGGGAGGCACCTTTCCGGCCAGGGACCTGGGATATCAGCGTGATTTCGTGAAAGGGTGCCTTGACGCTCTGAACGGTTTAGAATCGTCCTCCCTGGAGGATTCTATCAGGGAAAACGAGACCGCCCCCAACAGATGCATAGGTCTGACCGTGGAAACCAGACCCGACCACTGCGGCCCGGAAGAGCTGGATAACATGCTCTCCTACGGTACCACACGGGTGGAGCTGGGCGTGCAGAGCGTAAATGATAAAATCCTTGTTAAAATGGGGAGAGGTCACGGTGTACGGGAGACCGTGGAGGCAACGGAGAGGTGCAAGGACAGGGGGCTGAAGGTGTGCTATCACATCATGCCAGGATTACCCGGCAGCTCACCTGAGGAGGACCTACGTGGTTTCCGGGAAATATTTTCAGACCAACGTTTCATGCCGGACATGATAAAGATATATCCCACCCTGGTGGTGGAGGGCACGGAACTGCACCGGATGTGGAAAAGGGGTGAGTATGAGCCGCTTTCCACTCCTGAGGCGGCTGAACTCATCGCCCGGATGAAGGCCCTGATCCCGCCCTACGTGAGGATACAGCGTGTTCAAAGGGATATCCCATCCCCGATCATAGAGGCGGGTGTGGTGAACAGCAACCTCCGCCAGTACGTTTGGGATGAGATGGAGAAAAAAGGGCTCGTCTGCAGGTGCCTCCGGTGTCGGGAGGCCGGGCGGGCGCTTCCCGTGCCCGAGGATGTGGACCTCATCCATAGGGAATACAGTGCCTCGGGAGGAGTTGAGCATTTCTTCGAGCTGGGTGACGGTGAGACCATGGTCGCCTACGCAAGACTTCGTATGAAAGACGGTATTCCGCCCACCATACGGGAGTTGAGAGTGGTAGGGCACATGACACCCCTTGATACGTCTTCCATCCATCTTCAGCACTCGGGCTACGGCAACCGACTGTTGGAGGTATGCGAGGAGTTCGCTTCCGGTGTGATCCGGGTGACCAGCGGGATCGGTGTCAGGGAGTACTACAGGCAGCGGGGCTACGAACTCCGTGGTCCCTACATGGTCAAAAACCTACCATGACGAACCTTCCCTCCTCGGGTTCGTATATCTCCCTGAGTTTCCTGAGATCATCCACCATCTCCCCGGGCTCACCCAGGTCCGTCACATCTTTAATGCGCTCCAGTTCTTCCGTACCGAAGGACCCGAACTCCCGGGTGAGCATGGTTGCCATGATGAGTAACCGTTCCCTTCTGGTGCCCCCCTCCTTGACCTCCTTGGCTATCTTCCCGTATGTGTCAGTCTCCCGCTCCTGTTCTTCGGGTATCTCCGAACCTGCGCTCCGGGCGTTCATGCGCCCCACGGCCCATGTGAGCTCGCTCATGGAGTTAGTTTTGTAGTATAACCTCATCTTGGATAATGTCAATCGCTTACCGCAGTGGGAACATCCGGTGGTCTTGTTTTTTAGATCCACCGCCCTGGCAAGACCGCACTTCGTGCACACCACTATACCGTAACGTTCTGTTTTCATGGCAGATACACCAGTACCACCAGGGCACAGCCGAAGGCCTCCTGGTTCATTTTTAATTCCACTATCTCACTCCTGGCGTTCACCATGTTAACACCCCTCAGTGATCCCATGGAATCCAGCATGTCCTCCAGCATGGCATTGAATCCACTCCGGGAGATATCCTCCCCTGCTGATACCTTTTCCACCACGTAACCCCCCTTCCCGTCTTCCCTGAAACCCAAGCGTATGCCCGCCATAAGATCGGTACCGTAACCCTGAGCCCTGGCCATCACACAGGGCCGAAAAGCGCCCATGTTCTTTGGCATCTCGTCCGTTTCTTTTATAAAGGGGGGTAACACCGACGAGACCGGTATGAGGTTGCAGTCCTCTATGCCCGCATCCATCAGTGCCTTGTCGAAGGCGTTCAGTGGGGATACATGGCTGGTACCCACACCTTTGCGTACCGTGAATCTTCTGGCATCTCCTATCATGTTATTACCCCAGGATACACGGGAGTTATTAAATGTTTCAGGGAGATCACTTGGTGAATGGGCATCGGGTTATGCATGTGGAGCAGTCGCCTCCGTTCTCGATCCAGAATTTGTAGCATTCGTCCATGTTGACCGCCCATCTCAGTATACCCTGGTTGTTGCATTTGGAGAATGTGTGGAATGAAGGATCGTCTTCCAACTGTATGGCCCCGGCCTCGCACGTCCTGGCACACCGCTTGCACTTCACGCAGTATTCCCTTATACCGTGATCCACCGGCTCGTCGTGCTCCAGGGGCAGGTCCGTGAACACCTTGCATATCTTCACAGACGGCCCGAACTCGGGTGTGATGAGAAGACCGTTCCTGCCCAGGTCCCCCAGGCCCGCCTGTACGGCCAAGGGGATGCTCAGGGCAGTATCGTTTCCCATGGGGATGGCCCGGTACCCCAGTGCCCGTATGAACTGGGCCATGCAGCCTGTGAGAAAGGCCATCTTCGAGTAGCTAGATCCGTTCTCCACGGCTGTTATCATGGATGGTGAGTGACGCAACGCCTCCCTGTCCATCTTTACCAGCATAACGATGGCGTGGTCGTATCCGTCCGGCACCTCTATGGGATCCCCCTTCATATCATGTGAGTACAACCAGTCCTCGTTCATCTCGGTGATACCCACCTTGCAGGCACCGTATGTAATGGCGGTTTCCTTAACGATCCTTGACATCTCCGCCTTATCTTCTATTTCATACCGGTGCATCAACGGTTCGTCCATAACGGTGTTCGGATCATCCCATTTGAATGCCTTCGAGAAATGCTCGTAAACCGCCCATGAACCCCTGACCCTGGCGAAGTCCGTACGGGTGTATCCCTCCACCCCCTCCTTCACTATGTCCTTCACCCGTTCGTACATGCCTATACCGTGGTAATCCGCTTCCGGGTCGTGCAGCATCCTGCCGAACACGTTGTTCCTCTCATGGAACCTGGCATAGACCCTGTGATCTATCTTAACGGGGATCTCCTTGTGGACCATGGAAAGAAAAAAAGCCGGC
>SLLU01000160.1 GCA_007133925.1 Candidatus Halarchaeoplasma halalkaliphilum
ATGACACAAGGTTCGCCTCATTATCATCTGTAACGGCGAAGAAGTAATCCCCTTCCGTCACATCAAGGGAATTAAGGAGCTCGGGTCGGGCTCCGTTCCCCTTGACCACCTTCACATCAAGAGACCTAGCTCTCCTGCAGGGTCTTTCCTCCTTATCTATTATCACCACATCGTGCCCCTTACGGCGTATGGATTCCGCCAGTTCGTATCCAACTTCTCCAGCACCGATGATGACTACTTTCATGTACTTCACTCGTTAATATTGCCCATACAGAAAAACACTATAATAATTTATCCATCAGCCCTCTCTTCAAAAGTCCCTCGTGACCCATCACACGGATCAACGAACCAGGTACAACCGATAATTTCTCCATGTCCCCCTCTCGAAGTTTTATACATCCCTCTTCGACCATTGTATCCGAAAAAAGGTTCACCAGTATATCCCGTTTATCCGAACGTATGACTGCCAGTTCTCCGTCTCTTATCCCCAAGGCGGACATGGATTTGGTATGGACTCGGGCGGATCCACCTATCTTGACCATACTGGGCTGTACCTTCAGTTCCACGGCATTCGACATTATGTAAGGATTGGAACAAGGGTATTATGAAATTTTCCTTCCAATTCCGAAAACAGTCACTTGTCATCCCTTTTCGCAGAACTCAACATCTCCACCAGATGTTCCATAAGGCCGGGGAGGGTGTTGGAAAAGACCCAGTCAGACAGGTATCTACAGGAGACGTCACCCCCTTTATCCGGAGGCGTAATATCTGGATGGCATATGCCACTCTTCCACTGTATCCTCGGGGGAGAGTACGGATAAGAACGGGGGATGGTAAGTGATAGAGAATGGTTAAAGGAAGTGGCTAAAACATCACCTATGAGTACGGGGCCGGGAACGTCCCTCAGTTCCAGATTCATGCGGAAGGCATTATCTGAAGTATCTGTGGAGACTTTGAACCCCCTCTTCCTCAAACTTTCCACTTCGTTGTGCACCCTTTTTTTCCAAAGCTCCTCGGGCAGGGTTCTTAGTGTGTCTTTTGCCTTCAGTGTGATCTCGTCCTCGCCGTCCATGGTGATGGTGGACCATTCAAGATGTGTGGATAACTCCTTGTCGTCCAATTCAAGTACGTGTGGACCCTGGAGACCCCAGTAGGCCATCACATCTCCCAGGGTCCTGGACACCCTATCGGATGGCGCGACCGAGACCCTTACCCTATCTCCGGTTTCCTCTCTCACCACCGATATAACCTTGCTCATATTTTGAAGGTAATGGTTCGGGCACTTAAAAATATTTGCCAATGGAACAAAACCCGCAAACTATAAATCTTTTATTCAGTATGTATCATGGCCGAGTCGAAGGTTTTATTTGGGTTGAATAGATAGCCTTCGTCGTTCCAAGAGACCATCGGTTCCGGAGATGTGGAAATTGTCAGGCAAATACCTCAAGGCAAGGCAGCTCGCCAAGGAGATGGAAAAGATAGCCAAGCAAACGGCTGAAGAAAAGAAATATGCAATGGACATTCTGGAAAAATCCGACGAGCTGATAGAAAAGGTAAGGGAGTTGGGAGGTGAGGTTGACGAGGCGGAGGAACTCATCGCACAGGGCAAAAAGCTGCTCAAGGAAAATGACCTTGAGGGTTCAAAAGAGAGCATGGAGATGGGTATGGGAATCCTCACGGAGTTCGTGGGTGTCAAGATCGACGAACTGATGGGGTCCGTGGAAGGTATGCACGGGTTGATAGTGGAGGAGGACCGGTATGCCGAATCCCTTGGGAAACTGGAACGAGTTCGAGAATTGATTTCCGAGAACGAGTTGGTGGACGCATTGGAGGTGGCGACCGAAGCCCTGAACATGGCAAAACTGGAGGTACAGGAAAAGCTCACCGACGAATTCGCCACCATCGAGTCCATGGAGATATCACTGGAGGGAAAAGAGGAGGATGTGAAGAAGATAGATGAGATGGTTCAAGAAGCAAGGGAAGCCATGGACCAGGACGACTACGACACCGCAGCATCCTTGGTCGACAAATGCAAGGATATCCTCCATAAGGACCTCAGGGAGCATGTTGAGAAGGAGATAGAACGGGTAAAAAAGCAGGAGGAACTGGTGAGGGAGAGCGGGGTGAGTACGGTCAACATAGAGGAGTACGTGAGTAAGGCGACCACTCGTATGGAAGAGGGACATTTCGACAGTTCTCTGCAGTTCGTGAAGGAAGCCAAAGGTGAACTCAACGGTGCCATGGAACAGATAGTAGAGAAAAAGGAGGGGGAGCTGGAAGATAACATAAAGGAGGCCCTGGCCATTGAATGCGATGTACGGGAGATCAATGAAAAGAGGGATGATGTCGCTTCCCATAAAAGAAAGGGTAATTTCAGCGAGGCATACAGCAGGATAGAGGACCTATTGGTGAAGATAGAGGAATTGAAATTCCAAAAGGTGTTAAGAACCATCGCAGAATCAAGGGATTATTTCATCAAGGGTAAGGAGATAGGCATAGACATATCCGAACCCATGGGTATGTTGAACAAGGCTCGGGATTCCCTCAAAGACGGGGACCACAAGGGTGCTCTGGAATGGGCTCAGGACGGCAGAAAAAGGGTGAGAGAACTCGTGGAGGAACACGAGGGTCTGGAGATACGCATAGCGGAAGCCGTTAAGACTGTGGACGATCTAAAAAATATCAACATGGAACTGCCGGAAGCACAGGGGTTGATATCCGGTGCCAGGGAGGCCTTGGCCCAAAAGGATTACGAACTCACCCAGGACAAATTGGAGGAATTCCTCAGATACGTGGACAAGACCGCTTATCCTGAAGTGATGGATATCATCGAGAAGCTTGAGATACACGTAATGACCGCCGAGGAGATGGGGTTGGACGTCCCCGATTACATAGAGCAAACTGAAGTTGCCATAGCAAACACCAAATCCGGAGAGTATGCAAAGGCGGGAAGGATCGCCATGGACACCCTTCAGGGGCTGGAATCAGTCATAACCGACGACCTGAACAAACGCCTGGAAAATTTGAGTGGTATAGTGATCAAGGCCCAGGCGGAGATAACTGGTGATGAACACAAGGGTGAGATGGACCAGATAAAAAAACTGGTGGTACAGGTAAAAAAAGCCTTCAAACGAAGTGATTACAGGGAGGCCCATGAGGCACTTCAAAGGGTATCCGAGGAGATTCGAAAATGGAGGGTCGGCGAGGCCGAAGAGAAGTTCAGCGAACTTAAGGAACTGGTGGGGCTGATCAAGAGCCTAGACCTAGGTGACACGGAATCGTACGAAAAGATCATACCGGAAGTGGAAAAGGCTTTCAATGATGACGATTTTGCCAAAGTGGTGAGCCTGTCCGAGGAGACATTACAGAAACTCTCTGAAGAGCTCAAGAAGGTATCCGATGAGATTTTTACCAGGGCAAAAACGGAAGCGGTCAACGCTAAAAAAGCTGGTGTGGATATAGAAGAGTTCAGGCGAAGGCTCATAGAATGCAAGAAGTACATCCAGAATGAAGATTATGCAGGTGCCATAAAGCTTTCACTTAAGATAGAAGAGGACGCCAAGAGGATAACAGAGAAGAGAAAGTCAAGTTATGAGCTCATATCCAACCTCTCTTCGGACCTGATCAAGTTGAAAAACGAGGGTGAAGTGACGGATATCACCCCGGTCAAGGAATTGCTGTTGAAGGCCAAGAACAGTTTTCAGGACAAGGATTACACCCAGGCCGAGAGCCTGGCCATCCAGGCCCGGGACAAGATACACGAACTGGAAGCCAGATCCCGATTCGAAGAGGATCTCAGAGGGCTCCGGGAGGACATAGAATTCGCAACATCCCAGGGTGTTGAAACAGAGGATATCCAGTCATCCATGGATGATATAACCCACATGATCAAGGAGGGTGAGATAGACCGGGGACTCGAAAAGGTAAAGGAGGTCAGACTGGAGGTGGAAGACCGGATGCGAACTCACATTGAACCCAAGATACAGCAGACCAGGGACAGCTTAAAATCTGCAATGGAGATAGGAGTTGACATATCTCATCCCGAAGAGGTGCTGGAAAGGGCCGAGTCCGCGTTGGAGACAGGAAAATTCCGCAAAGCCTTCGATTATCTGGAAAAGTGCCAGGAAGATATAGATGCGGTAAAGAACTTGAGTAAGAAAGCCGCAACGGGTCTGAAAGATCTCAAAGGAAGGATCGCCGAGGCTCAGGATCTGCATGCGGACGTGAGCGAGGCTCAGTATTACCTCAAGGAAACGGTTAAAGCTCTCAAGGATAACAATTACGAGGAGGCTATCGAATTCTCGAAAAAGGGAGAGGAGAGCGTTGAGGAGTCCGAGATGAAGAGGGTTTACAGCATATTGAAGGTGTTCAACAAAAAGATCGCAGATGTGAGGAAGGGTGGTGTGAACACTGCCTTCGCTGAAAACCTGCTAAAAAGAGCCGAAAAGGCCATGGATGCAGGCAAGTACAACGAAGCCATAAACCTGGCCATGCAGAGTGAGGGTGAGGTAGAAAGGATAGAGCTACAGAAGGAGATCGCCATAAGGAGCATATCCACTGCGAACAAGAAACTGGTGGAGGCCAAGGAGGAGGGGATCAGGGTTGGTAACGCTGAAAAGATACTTGAACAGGCTACCCAGGCTTACCGGGGTGGTTTCTACGTAAAAGCCTTCGACAAGGCGGTGAAAACAGGCGATGAGATCAAGGAACTCAGCAAATTATACCGGGATGCTTTAAGAAAGATGGAATCGCTAAAGGAATCCGTGGATGTTTTCAAGGGGTTGAACATAGGTGAAGAGGATATGGAGGCCCTGGTGGAAGACATAGACCAAAGCATGCAGAGGGGAAAGTATGCCAAGGCAATGAAGATGATCTCCGATGCCGAGAAAACAATGATATCCCTTGGAGACAAACTCCCACCCGTCATCGATTCCATAGAGAAAACGGTCAAATCCTTCGAGGACGAAGGTAAGGATGTGGGGGATTCCAGGGAACTCATAGAAAAGGCCCGAAATGCATTGAGCATAAAGAATGTGAGGGAAGCATGCAAGTTTGCCAAAGAAGCTAAGGCGGAGTACGGGGGAGATGTTATGGAGGAATTCGAGGGATATCTGGAGGAGGCCAAGAACCTTACTGAAATGGCCAAAAAGTTCGGCGCGAAAACCGAGGATTCTATGGCATTGATCAAGGATGCCGAGAAACTTAGGGGCGAGGATATGTCCATGGCTCGGGACAGAGCCCGTGAGGCCCTGGAACGCATAGAAACCATACTGGAACCCTACAGCCCCAAGGTGCGTGTACGGGTGGATGGTAAGGCGGAACGGGGTATGTGGAACATATTGGAGGGACATCTGGAGAACTGTGGCCAGGGTGTTGCGAAAAATCCTGAGTTGATTTTCAATGGCGGGGAGATGAAAAGAGTGGATCTTCCTGCCATGCTGAAGGCCGGGGAGAAGATCGATCTGAAGTTGGAGATCATGCCCCAAGGTGAATACTCTGCAGTCAAAGCAAGGGTCACCAGGATATTCGATCAAAAAGAGATCTCCCACGAGTGCGACGTGGAAGTAGTGGACAAAAAATTCAAAATCATCGAGGCCGCCGGTGATGAAAAATGCAGCGTGTGTGACAGGGAATTCAGAAAGGGGACTGAGGTGGTTAAATGCTCCTGCGGAGATACAATGCACAAGGAGTGCGGAGGAGTAAAGTGCCCCAACTGCGGCACGGGATTGGTATCAAACAAACAAACCACTAAAAGGGTTGAGTTGAAGATATGAAACTACTCATCCATGCATGTTGCGCTCCCTGCTTGACATATGTTCACCAACAGCTCAAGGATGATGATGTTACGGTGTATTGGTTCAATCCCAATATACATCCCTACCGTGAATACCAACAGCGGTTACACTCCATGGAAAGGTATGCTGATCTGAACAATATTTCGGTGGTGTACTCAAAGGATTACCTTCTTAAAGAATTTCTGTGTGGGGCTATGGAGGCAAAAAACCGGTGCGAATTTTGTTACGAATGGAGGTTGAACTCCACCGCTGACTATGCCTCCAAAAACGGATACGATGCTTTCACCACCACTCTGTGTATATCCCCCTACCAGGACCAAGATTTGATCAGGGCTATAGGTGAAAACGCTGCTAAAAAATTCGGATCGAGATTCATGTATCGGGACATGAGAAACGAATTCCGTGAAAGCAAAAGGATGGCCAGGGAAAAGGAACTTTACATGCAGAAATACTGCGGCTGTATATTCAGCGAAGAAGAACGATACAGGAGCTAGTTTTCCTTACGTTGGTATTCTCCTTTTCCCCCCAGTTCTTCCATGATACTAACAGCTCTCGTAGCCTGGGTTTCGAACACCTCTTCGGCGATCTTGTAATCCGTGGATCTCACGTCAACCCTGTATTTTGGGGAGGCGATGTAGCTGACCTCTACCTTTGACTCTACGGTATCTTCGAAGGAGGACAGTGCCTCTTTGATATGGTCTATGCCGTCCTTTTTCCTGGAGCTCAGTTTGAGATACCCGGTTATGCTTATGTAAGGCGGAGAGATGTTCTCCCGTGCTATGCGTGTGAATATATCAACCCATTCTCCCTGGAAACCCTCTTCTTTGAGTGCCTCTTCTTTCAGGGTGCATTTTTCGAAAGCCTCGTAGAGACTGCCTATGTTCTCTATCAGGTCATAGGCGAATAATTCATAACATTCATCCACCGAAATACCCATCTCCTCTGCTACCAGGGATAAAAGTTTCTCAGCCTTCTGGTGATTCTTCCATGCCTGGATTTTTTCACGCCTCTGGTGTTCGTTCACCTGTTTTAAGGAGAGGTCTATATGGGCTTGGTTTTTATCCACCCGTAGCACCTTGCACACCCTTTTTTGACCCTCCCGGATGTAATCACGTATCCTTTTTACCCAGCCGGAGGAAATCTCGGATATGTGTATGAAACCCACTTTGCCCTCGTATTCCTCTAGCTCTATGAAGGCCCCGAAGTCCTTGACGGTTTGTACGCTACCCAGTACCAGTTCGCCCTCGCTGGGCCACTCGTAATCGAACTCCTCGTCAGGCATCATTCAACCTCTTCCACGACCTCGCCGTTTAGAGATGAAAAGCCACCTGTGGGTTCTGCCAGATTTGAGCCGCATACATGACAGTCTACCTTGGAGGATATCCTGTGGAAGGTTATCTGTTCGTTACCGCAGTCTCCACACTTTACCTTTATAAAGCTCGTTTTAATTTTTGCAGACATTTAGATCTACTCCGTGAAATCCATTTTCCGGGATCGCTTGCATTTTTTCTGCCACGTCTTTCCGCATTCGCCGCATGTGTACTTAAGGTACACCCTTTTAACAGGCTTTCCTGCCCCGGAGGGTTTCGACCATGGAAAACCTCCGTAACCCGCGGTGACCCTTCTGAACCTTCTTTGACCTTTCCGCAGTTCACTTCCGGGCCTATTCTTGCCCCGGGAGATGTCCATGGTTGTGTGCGTATCACAGCTGGGACAGTAGTCCTTGATCTTTCTAGGTATTTTCATGTCGATTCGCCTCACTATAGGCATGGGCTATTAAAACATTACTCCTGTTTTG
>SLLU01000117.1 GCA_007133925.1 Candidatus Halarchaeoplasma halalkaliphilum
GACGTAACCCCATAGAACGACAAAAACCATAACCTGAGCCATAGGCCATCACAGGCGTATACATATGGATAGTTTCAAGAACGCATCCATGCTCATCATCGGAGCGGTGTTAGTCGCAGGTGTAGCCTATGGTTTCGGTATATGGATACAGGAGTCCGGAGTACCCATCGAGTATAAAATACCGATCACGATCTCCATGAGCGACGAGGAGAGATACGATGATTGGCATGTCATAAGATACAGGGATCCCGGGGACAAGCTGCCAGAAGCGAATTTTTCGGCCTCCCACCCGATTGATCAGTACTACACCTATCTCAAGATGGAAACTAGAGATACCAACGTGGTGTTGAAAGTTACGGTAACGGAGCCCGACGGATTCTCCGATCAAATGGGCTTTATTGTACTGGATGGAATCGTTGACCCGGGTGATGAAGGAATAATTGATGTGGAATGGGGGTCTGTAACCTTCTCCCGTGAAGTGGTTCCCGGGGAGGAATTACTCCTCACGGTGATCTACGTACTGGATGAAGGCGCCCCCGCCCCAGGAAACTACGAGGTCATCTGGACGTTCGAGGATATAACTTGATGAATCATCGACCACCAGAATTGTTATTTCCTCCCTCGCTCCGGGCTAAAAGGAGAACGCACATGAAAACACGGAAGAGACTCGCCACAGTATTAATCGCGGTATTACTGTTAATCAGTATATACTCTGTCTCGGGAATAGTTGTCACTCAGATAAGAAACCCGATAATTTACGATGATCGGGGTCTCGCGGTTAGAACTTATGGAGCTACCGATGTGACTCTCGACTCCGCAAATCTGAATGGTGAAGTAACATACATCCGGGGATATGATGAAGAGGATGTCGAGGTGTATTTCACCTGGAGAGCAGAGGGGGATACCATTTGGAACGAAACCGAAATAGTGGCTTTACCTCCTTCTAGGACTTTTTCCGAAGAGATAAACGAACTCACTTCAAACATCACCTATGAATACAGAGCCATTGCACTGGCAAACGGTGATACATTCCAGGGCGGTTTAAAATATTTCAGGACTGTTGCGATTTACTATATGGTAGAGCTATTGCAATACGATGAAGCGGTGATACACGGAAATAATGCAACGATCAATTATCGAGTAACGAACCTGGGATCGGAGGAAGGTACCCAGGATATTACTATTTATATATACAATGACACCGGTACGCTCGTTCACGAAGATGTGGAAAACGATATCACGCTCGGGGCAAGTGAACACTACGATGGAGTGTTCCTGTGGGAAACAGATGCGAATGATACATGTTATCACAATTTTACCCTATCCAGTGATAACCACGAAGTCGAAGCCGTTATCGCTGTTTTCGAAACGGATATGGATATCAACGAAAGCACTGGAACCTATTCAGGAAATCCAGCACAGTGGGAGGACCATTGGGTGGTCAGCGATGTATATGTTGAACATCTGGACAACATGGAGATGATCTACGAGTACGAATTGAGAGGTACAAGTTTTATTAACGTAGCCAACGCAGGTGTGAGGATCCTCGTTGACGGGGATGTAATAATGGAAGTTACCTCTTCAGGTACTGTAAGTGATACATGGATAGGCTTTGTAGATGTTAGTGGTAAAACGGATGTGGATATAAGATTCCAGTATTATACCGAATCCGTTGGTGCATGTTTCCCTGCCACGTCAGAAGTTACGATTTCACAGGCGGGATACCAGTTTGTGATTGGAAAACCGTACTTTGAAGTAACGATTCTGGAACTTTTCGTAGGTAAAGAATATACTATCAACGAATCCGTAGATGTGTCTTATTCTATAACCAACACAGGTAGAGCCATTGGAACACAGTTGATAGAATTCCAGATAGATGGTACGCTAATAGATTTCGTTGAGGATATAACACTCGAATATGAAGAGGTTTATACAGGCATATTCTCATGGACCGCCGAAGAGCCTTTTGGAGAACGTCAACTATCAATCCGCAGTGAAAACCATCATTACTCGGTCAATATATTCTTGATCGAATCGGACCCGGTATTCTACGAAGTGAACATATTGGAACCGGAACAGGATTCCATTTTCACAATCGTTGAGAACGTCACAATAGAATACCAGGTTACAAACACAGGATGGGACCAAGGAAACCAGACACTGGAATTCAGGGTAAACGGAACTACCATAGACAGTGACGAACACATAGTTCTTGATGGTGCCGAAGTATATGTCGGTATGTTTGTTTGGTCCACTGATGAGGTGGGTGAATACGTTCTCTCCATACACAGCGATGACGATCACCATGAAGTCAATATCACGGTCACGGATAGACTCTACCCTGTATCGGAAATATCAACAACGAATGTTGATGGGGATATAGAGTATCTTCGATTCGACCCCGAAAGCCCCGAAGCTTATGAAGATTGGTACGAGGCCATTAACCCAGCCCAAAATCCGGGAACTATGCTCCATGTAGAACTGGACGAACCGGGTGGTGAGTTATCAGGCACCCAAACCATAGCAATCCTTGTGAGAAGAACAGACAACAGTAACAGGATACCAAGTTTGGATATGATTTTGTATCAGAACGGAGATGAGATCGCTTCTTTGACCGGAGTGGATGTGTCAAGCCCGGTAGGGGAATTATTCTATATTGAATTCGATGCCACCGATTTAGATGATCCTACAGGGGAAAATATGACGTTGCATTTGATTGGTAGTAGAACAGGGGGAGCACAGGCACAAAGAAACACCGTTGAATACGGGGCCGTGGAATGGCACATAAACAGCGGAGATATACTCGGTGAGACTGATAACCCGATAAGAGCAGAACCGCCTCTGCATCAACCCCTGGGAGCCCCCCGGGACATAAATCCATTTGATTCGATCACAACGATTTACGCGATAAATGATAAGAGAGCAATAACATGAGCAGCCGTATGGATACGATAAAACAGATCCCGGTCTGGGTCGTCGCCCTGATCCTCGTTTGCGGGACTGTGGCGGCTGCCGGCCTGTGGCTACTCAGGATGGATGCACCCATCAGCTACCAAGAACCTTTCATCGTCAAACACAGCGACGAGCTGCTCTACGACCAGTGGGAGACCATAGACAGATTCCCGTACAGGGCCCAACGGGGTCCCATAGACCTTACCTACAGGACCTTTCACGAATACATAAGCGTGAGCTACGAGGGCAGAAGGTCCGTGAATATAACCGCAACCTTCGTTCCCGAGGTGAGCGGTGTCATGGAACCATACCACGTTGGATTCGTTCTTCTGGAAGGGATAGTTGATCCGGAAAACGTGACCTGGAACGGTAACACTGCCATCAACGGCGAACAGCAGGGGGAGATACGATGGGGGTTTCACGAGACGAACATAATCCTGGGTTCGCGAGAGGTTAAAAACTACACGGTAATAAACGTTCTCAGCAACAGTGCACCTTTATACGTCTGTACAAGGGGGGTATCCATATCATGGCACTTCGCCAGGTCCGAGGTGGACCCGGCCGTGATGGACGATATACCCGGGATACCAAGGGACAGGGTTTTCAACATAGCGCCCATCACCCTTTTGATCGCCTTGCTGCTGACCGCGATCGTGGGTTACATGATGTTCAAGGACATCGAGGAGGTGGAATAGATGGCCGCGGAATCCCTTGTCAAGTGCCCCATCTGCTGGTCGGATGTGAGCGATAGCCTGAACGAGTGCACGTACTGCAATGCACCACTGGTGAAGGAAGACATTGATACATCCCTTGAGGATATAGAGGTGAAGATAGGGGAGATAGAAAGGAAAGAAAAACCTGCCATACTGAAAAAGCGGGAGTACGTTGAAGAAGAGCCGGATAAAAAAACACACATCATCCCCACCACCTTCACAGTGAGAACGATACCTCCAAGGTTCTCGGCCATATGTTCCTTCGTCATACCACTGTTCATGCTGTTCTTCGTGGGATTGGAATTCTTCGCAACCCTCATAATATACCCCCTGACGTTCACCCACTCGTCCCTCATATACCTCACTCCCTATTCATACTATTCAACCTACTGGTTATCCGCCATGGCGGTTTCCTTCCTGATGGTATTAACTGTGTTCGTGCTAACACTGATCAGTTTCAATTTCATGCCCCGGGAAAAGCTGCTCAGGATGAACAGGAGACCTCTGCTGCTGGCGTTCCTGATCACCTTGGTCCTTACCCTTTCGTTGGGATACTATGTGTTCGTATCCGGGTACTACAGCGGTAAGATACTCTCCTTTGCCATGCTATCCCTTTTCATCCTCACTGGTTTTTCCCAGATCAACATCCTACTCACACCGGAGACCTTGCTGAAAAATGTGGTGATCGTAGAGGAACCGGATCATCAGGAAGGGATGGATGAAGCCGTTACCAAGGCCTATGAGTCTTTGGAAAGGGTGAAGAGATACAAAATCGGTGTTGCCACCATCACAAACATGGTAAACGAGATAGATGTGTTGGTGAACCATGGGAATTACATAGGCAGTATGGAAAAAATTGATGAGATAGGAGAACACGAAAGGCACATCAAAGAAGTGTATCTGCTTCTCAAGGATGGGAAGAAGATGGTGAAGGAAGCAAAGAAAAGAGAGCTGGATCACAAAGCCTATCTGATGGAATACAGAAATGCAAAGAAAAAGGCGGATTCCGGGCATTACCAGGAAGCCATCTCCATGATCCGTTCAACGACTGGGGACTTGACAAAAAAACTCGATGAACTCAGGTGTCCTTTCTGCATGGAGCCCATATCCGTATCGGACGTCAAGTGCTACATGTGCGGAAAGAGTCTCGTGGAGGAAGAAGTGGTAAAAGAGGAAAAAGAGGAGAGGGTGGAGCAGGAAGTTGTTTCCGATGAAATGCCCGTACAGGAAATCATAAAGGCACTCAACAACATGATGGAAAAGCTTGACTAGATTATAAAAGAAAAATAGAAGGAAGGGTGTTTATGGTGATATTTCGCCCATGAACTTCCATCGCGGTATTATTCCGTTCCATCCGTAGATCCGCTTTGTGGAAACTGCTCCTGGGGTGGAGTTTCTGGTGCGGGCGGAGGCGGTGGCGGGTACCGGTAACTCCCATCTGATGAAGGCTGTGATTCACTGGGGGGAGGTGGTGGCTGTTGATAACCGGGAGGAATGTATCCATCGTGTTCTTGACCCTTATTTTTCCTCTTTCTGAGCACCAGGATCAGAACCACCACTATGATGATGATCACTATCAGACCTATCAACAAACACATATTGCCCAAATCCGTTATATCATCGATTATATTGTCCTTATCATCCTTGTCGTCATCCCCGTTGATCGGGTCATCATCAACCTCTTCGAATATCGCGGTAACGCTCTTGTTTCCGTCCATGGTGATGGTGATCGAGGTAGAGGTTCCCGAGGCATCTCCGGTCCACTCAACGAACCTCCAGCCATTCGCCGGTGCGGCTATTATATTTACATGCGCACCATCGTTGTAAGTATGAGTACCTTCTGCAGGGTTCGTTGTGCCTTCACCCTGAATCGAGATGGTTAGATCAAATTGTACCACCGGATCTTCTTCGAAGACCGCGGTGATGCTCTTGTTTCCATCCATGGTGATGGATATGGATGTAGAGGTTCCCGAGGCATCCCCTGTCCACTCGGTGAACTTCCAGCCTTGAGCAGGTGTGGCGATCACGGTTACTTGCTCGTTTTCCTCGTACGTATGGGTACCCACTACCGGGTTCGTTGTCCCTTCGCCCTCCACAGAGATGGTCAGTTCGAATTCTGGGATTTCAGGAACATCTCCATCCTCGGTGACCGTTACCGTTATAGAATCCGAGTCATCATCACTTTCCACGGTTATCAGGTATGTACCCGTTTCCACAGGTGTCCAGACAAAAGTTCGGCTCCAAGTGGCTTCGGGATGGATCGTAAAGGTATCCCGTTCTACCTCCAAACCATCCACGTAAATGACTACGTCCTGGGTATCGAATTCCTGTCCAATATTTTCGATCTCGTAGTCCATGTAGAGTGTATCCCCCAACAAGATCGGATCATCGTAACTGATTATCTCGACTTTGAAGAAAGGGCCTTCGGGGGCATCCGGATCCGTGACCGTGACCATAACCCAATCCCAATAATCATCACTTTCAACTTCCAGAAAATATGTTCCCGGGTCGGTCGGTGTCCATGTGAAGGTTCCCGCGAAGGAATCTCCGGGCCCAAGGTACAAGTCGGACAAAGTATCTTCAATTACAAAATCCACCAGGAAAAATATGTCCTGTGTATCTGGTTCCAGGCCGATATTTTCAACTTCGTACACCACGGTTACGGTTTCCCCCAGAACGACCGTGTCGTCGTAACTGATTATCTCGACCATGAAAAAAGGTTCTTCGGGATAACCGGGGTCGTAATCCTCGTTAATCACGAAATCCTGGTATAACACATCCGAACCGCCTTCCTCAACCAATTCCATTGTCATGGCGGACCATATTATAAGGCTTTCAGGATCACCGATATCGTCAAGGGTGAACATGAAGCTCAGTGTGCTCGTGCCCGAACCCACTGTGGAATTTTCCACGGATTCAAAGAAATTCATCATAACAATACCGTCACCGTTTTCGTAAATTAGGAACAAAATGCTGTATTCATCAACGATCAGATATACCATGTAAGTCAGATTTTCCTGGTCAGTGATTGTTCCCACCACCGTGAGGGAAACGGTGATAACACCTCCACTCTCTGATACCGCTACCTGGGAGATATCCACATTCGGTCTATGGGCAGGGGTTTCGCTATCTCCATCTATACGCAAAACGTCCCCTTCTTCGTCAATGAGAACCTGTTCGTACTGGGCTGATGTCATTCCGGGAAGTGCCGAAAGGACCAGTGCAAGCACCAATATCACTGCAAGATATTTTTTTACATCCATGAGATCACCAGACGATATATTCCATAGGGGATAAATACTTATTGATGAGACACACAACCTTTTTTAACAGGACCACAATCGGGTGAGAACATGTCAACACCTACCGTTTCCCCCCTTGATGAGGACCACAGCGTTCCCTGGTCACCGAATTTGGACAATATATTACCGGGTCTTTCATGGCACTGGTGGTACTGGTTATTATTCATAGACAATCCGGAAGAACCTTCAAAACCCAGGCAGTTCATGATACTGTGGTCCACCAAGTACACAGAGGACATGAAAGTGAACGAAAAGCGGTGGTCCCAGGGGAAGCCGCCTAAAAGAGTGGGTAACAAACTGACTTTCAACGGCATGACAGCAGCATGGTGGTACGACGGTAAAGAGATGTATGACCCGATCCTATTGGAACAAAGGGATTTTCAGGTCACCAAACAAGGAAAAGAAGGTGAGCTCCGTCCGGTGCAGAAGGAAGGTGATTACAGCTTCCACGGGAACCCGGATAGGTACCATGTAAACCTGGTGGATGAGCGTAACGACTTCAGATTCGAGCTAACCCCGTGGAACGATTATCTGCAGGAGCACCGGTTCAAAGAGAACAGCTATACCAAAAAATACAGCTACAACATATCAAAGATCTACGGTATGA
>SLLU01000004.1 GCA_007133925.1 Candidatus Halarchaeoplasma halalkaliphilum
TGGTAAAACCGGGGGAGGTTGAAATGTCCTTCGATCCCGGGCCGGATCTCATAGGGGTGGTACCCGTTTCAACGGGATGCACGGGAGACTGCACGTACTGTATCACAAGGTTGGCAAGGGGAGCACTGAAGAGCCATGACGTAACGTCCATAGAGAAAAGGTTCCGGTGTCTGCTGGAGAGGGGGGCGAAGGAGATCAGGGTAACATCCCAGGACAGTGCATCCTACGGACTGGATGCTGGTACCAGTCTCATAGAGTTGATGAGGACGATGGACTCGCACTCCGGAGACCACCGGATCAGGCTGGGGATGATGAACCCGGACACCGCAGAGCCCATATTTGACGAGCTTCTGGATATCATGGAGGGTTCCCATTTCTACCGTTTCCTGCACCTGCCCCTACAGTCCGGGTCGGATCGGATACTGGAAAAAATGAACAGGAGGTACACCGCCGGGGACTGGATGGAACTGGTGGAGAGGGCAAGGAGAAGGATACCTGAGATCACCATATCCACGGATGTGATAACCGGATTCCCCGGAGAGTGTGAGGAGGATTTTCAAGACACGGTAAAAGCCCTGGAGAGGGCCGAGCCAGATATACTCAACATAACCCGGTTCAGTTCCAGACCAGGCACAGAAGCTCACGGGATGAAGGATAGGATCCATTCACGTACCAGTAAAAGCCGCTCGTCAGCCCTCACCCGTATCCATGAAAAGATAAGTGGGGAGAGGAATCAAAAGTACGTGGGTCTTGCAACCAAGGCACTTGTGCTGGAAAAGGGAAAGAATCATACGGTCACCGGGCGTACCGATAGTTACAAGGTGGTGGTCCTTGAAGACGACCCTGGGATGGTACTCGGCACTTGGGTGGACGTGGAAATTACGGCTGCGTCGGGTGTGTATCTGAAGGGAATCAGGATTCAGTAACCCCTTCGTTCACCCCATATCATCTTGTGGAGCTGGGGGAGTACCCTGGCATCCACCCCATCCTTGATCACCCTCTCGGCCAGGGTCTTTAGCCCCGAACCTCCCTCGGGTTGGAGTATGACCTCCGCTTCCGGGCTGTGTTCTTCCAGTACGTTCAGTGCATAATCGTAATCGTCCATGCTGGATATGACGAATTTTAACTGATCTTCCCGGCGTAGCAGGGGCAGGTTTTCCATTAGCATCTTGGAGGTCATGCCCGAGGACGGGGGCTTGAAGTCCATGGAGATCACCACGTTTTCCAGGATATAGGGAGATATGTCCAGGGAACCGTTGGTCTCCAGGGATATCTCCCCCACGGCCAACAGTTTCTCCATCAGAGCTGGCAGGTCCTTCTGGAGCAAAGGCTCACCACCGGTAACGCAGAATCTCTTGACTGGATACTCACCGGTACGCTTCAATATCTCGGATACGCTCATCTCGTTGCCCCGGGACCAGGCGTAGGAGGTGTCGCACCAATCGCACCTGAGGTTGCAGCCGGCAGTCCTTATGAAGATGGTAGGTAGGCCTATGCTCCGCCCCTCACCCTGAACCGAGTAAAATATTTCCGTGATATCCATGGACGGGAGATGGTGCAGGTAGGTAATATACCTAACGTTTCCAAAAAATTTATCATGGATACCACTGGTGCACAGGGTATGAAAATCGGCTTCGCTGTCAACCCCATCGCCGGCATGGGCGGCCGGGTCGGGTTGAAGGGCACCGACGGTGTGTATCAGAAGGCAGTAGAAAGGGGTGCAGTGCCCGTGGCACCGGAAAGGGCACGTGAGGCCCTGAAGGGCATGAAAGGTGGCCACGAATGGTTCACACCGGAAGGTATCATGGGCGAGGAACTGCTGAAGGAGTTCTTTCCCCATGACCCGGTATCGGTGATACCCACCAGAAAAAACATGGGTGAAACCGAACCGGAAGACACCATCAGGGCCGCAGAGGTGTTCCTGGAGGAACAGGTGGACCTTATCATATTCTGCGGCGGGGACGGTACCGCCAGGAACATATTCCAGGTGATCGGGACGGAGATCCCCCTGCTGGGCATACCCTCGGGAGTCAAGATGTACAGTGGGGTTTTCGGCGTGAACCCCGAAGCCAGCGCGGAGCTCTTCAACATGTTCGTTTCCGGGGAGGCAGGGGTGGATACCGTGGAGATAATGGACCTTGATGAAGATCTGTACAGAGAGGGAGCCTGGGAGATAGTGCTACACGGGGAGGCGAAAACAGTTTACGAACCCCATTACATACAGCTGGGAAAGCACAGCTACAGGTCTGTGGATGACGAGGACCTGAAATACGACCTGGCCAGTTACATAGTGGAGGAGATGGAACGGTTCCCCGAACACCTTTTCGTACTGGGTCCCGGTTCCACCACCGCAGGCGTACAGAGGATACTGGGTGTGGAATACACACTCCTGGGTGTGGATGTCCTCAGGGGAAAGGAGGTGGCGGCCCTGGATGTTGCCGAGGAGGACATACTGGACATGGCAAGGGACGCTCCGGGGGTCAAGATAGCAGTATCTGTCATCGGTAATCAGGGGTTCTTCCTGGGCAGGGGGAACCAGCAGATCAGTCCCAAAGTGGTGCGTCTGGCCGGACTGAGCAATATATACATAATGGCTACACCCACCAAGCTCAAAAGGATATCCCGCATAAGGGCGGATACCGGTGACCCGGAACTGAACAGGGAGATAAGGGAAAAGGGATACATGAGGGTCCTCCAGGGTTTCAGGGAATACAGACTGGTCAAGGTCCAGGCCTGATCGCACTTTCGTTCACCCCTCCCTCGAACTTCTTTATATCACGGCTACGTTGGTACCTCTGCATGACAGATGAAGGTGATCTGGTCAGGGGAAGATTGGTCCGGGTGTCCTCGTATCACCGACTCATGGACCTCGCCGTAAGGTCAGTGGTGGAGACTGAAAAAAAGGCAGTCATAGTGGATGGCCTGTCAAGGCTGGATCCCTACCTTGCGGTCCGGGTGTGCAAGATGTACGGGCTGGACGAACGGGAGGTCCTGGACAGCATAAAGGGAGCCAGGGGATTCACTGCATACCAGATCTGCGAGCTCCTGGACAGACTTGACAGGGAGTTCGCCGGTGGAGACTACTCCTACCTTGGAGTCACCGGATTCGACCAGCGCTTTTCCGACGGGGAGATCAGGGGGGAAGAGGGGAGATGGCTCCGGGTCAGATATATGAGGAAAATGGAGGATATGGTGGAGAGGCACCGTATATATTCGGTCTACACGGAGGGAATCCATGGGTAGGAGCGTTCCCACGTACAGGGAAGAGCTGGACAGGCTGATATTGGAGTGGAACAAGTTCAAGAGATGCCTGAACAAGGAGGAACGAGAGGCCTTTCATGAGATGATGGCCCGTTCGAAGAGATACACCGCAGCGGGCCAGTATCAAGCGAACCCGGACCCCACGGAAACCCTGCTGATATCCGTTCTCCTGGAGCACCACCTCATGCTGAAGCGGATCGAGAGGAGGCTCAAGGATGAAAGGATGCATATTGGACATATACCCGGATCTTCGTCGGGAACGGATGACCATATGGCTGAGGACGAGTAAACACTGCTACAAGGTCACCGATGATTACGACCCTGTGTTCTATCTCCAGGGGGCCGCGCCGGAGAAGTGCCGCAAGATGGGATTTCAGACCAGACAGGTCTCCAAAAAGGTAGCCCCGGGAGGGGATAAACCCGTGGACGTGACCGAGGTGTCGCCGGGTCGATTGATAGACCCGAAAAGGTACGTTTCCGCCCTGGATTTTTTCGAGGGATTCGGTGAACGGGAGTTCTTCAACGTCGATCTGAACCTGGAGCACAGATACATGGTGGACAAGGGCATATCCCCTGTATCTCCCGTGGAGTGGAACGGGGGATGGAAAAAGGCTCCGGGAGAAGAATACCCAGACCTGCGCATACTCTCCCTTGACCCGTCACCCCGGGGGAACATGCATGCGCCCCTGGAACTACTGGTCTTGAATGGTGAAAACATCACGGGTGACGAGGGAACCATACTGGAGGAACTGAACTGCACTTTGAAAAGGTATGACCCGGACGTGGTCTTGACCCGGGGCGGTGACACCTTCGTCCTGCCCTACCTGTATTACAGGGGAGAGCTCTCGGGGGTGAACCTGGAGTTGGGGAGGGAGCCCAGTCTGCATCTTCTCAGAGAGGGGAGGTCCCATGAATCCTACGGCAGGGTGATATACCGTCCGAATCCCCAGATGCTCAAGGGAAGGATACACATAGATGCGGATTCGTCCTTCATGTACTCCCAGGGTGGTCTGGAAGGTCTCCTGGCGGTATCCAGACTGTCCAAGATACCTCCCCAGAAGATGGCCAGGTACAGCCCGGGGAGGGCGGTGGACCACATGGAGATGGAGGTTGCCATGAAGAGAGGATACATCATACCGTGGAAGAGGAACATGGCGGAGGATTTCAAACCCCTGGGACAACTGCTCCTGGCGGACAGGGGAGGCATCACCATGGTGCCCGAGGTCGGCATACACCGGGGGGTTTCAAAGGTGGATTTCGCCAGTATGTATCCGTCGTTGATAGTCAGGTACAACATATCCCCGGATACCATGGGATGCACATGCGGTGACCACAACGTCGTACCCGAACTCGGGTACCGGATATGCCGGCAAAAAAAGGGGCTGATACCCCGGACCATAGAGCCGATACTGGAGATGAGGAGGAACCACAAAGCCATGTCCAGGGGTGACGATGCCCACTCCAGGAAGGCCGATGCACTGAAATGGCTGTTGGTCACCTGTTTCGGATATACCGGCTACAAGAAAGCGAGGTTCAGCAAGATAGAGGTGCACGAGAGTATAACCGCCTACGGTCGGGAAACCCTGCTGAAGGCGGCGGAGATAGCCCAGGAGATGGGCTACCGGGTTCTTCACGGGATTGTGGATTCCCTATGGTTGAAAGGGGATCCTGAGCATATCTCCCAACTGCTATCCAGGGTGAACCGGGCCACGGGTATCGAACTGGAGCACGAAGGGGATTACTCGTGGGTGGCCTTCTCCCCCAGCAGGGGAAACAAGACCGTGGGGGTACCCACCCGTTACTTCGGGGTCCTGGATGGTAAACTGGAGGTGAAGGGTCTGCACCTGAGAAGACATGATACGCCCCCGTTCTTCAGGGAGGTTCAGATGGATATGTTCGAACATCTCATGGACGGGGATCTTGATGAAGGTCGCAAAGGATGTCTTGATGTTGTCAGGGAAGCTCGCGTGAAACTGCTCAGGGGGAATGTAACGTTGGAGGAACTGACCTTCACTAAAAACTACTCCGGCCGCAGTGGTTTGAGTGATGTGAGTGCGGCCCATGAACTATACAAAGAAGCCGGTATGCCGATCCGGCCGGGGCAGAAAGTTAGATATGTGGTGAAGCGCGAAGGGAGCAGAAACCCCGGAGAAAGGGTATCCATCCCCCATGACCCATGGGATACCTATGACAGGAGATTCTACGAAAAATACCTGTTCATGATAGCCGAGGAGGTGACCGCACCCATGGGACTGTGGAGAGAAGACATCCGTTCACTGGTTGAACGGCTTTAATCCGTCCATGGCTTTCAGATCTCGCGTGATGGTATCGAGCATTGGAGATCCGGGATTGATCCATGCTTGTACTGCCTCATCCTTGTAATCCGCATCCGTCTTACCCCCCCAGATGCCAAAGAGAGTAACCTGCATCTCGGGAATCTTGACCGCACCGAAAGTCAGGGCCAGATCGTGCAACAGGTTCAGTAACACCGAAGAGGATACCTGGTGTCGGCGGTCTATGGAATGGGGTATCTCCAGTATGAAGTACGGTATCTCCGAGTTCTCGGCGTGGGAACCCATGTTCCTGTCAGATGATATGAGTGCGGTGGCTATGTTCCGGTCCCACGCGAAGTTTTCCAGGGATTCAACTATACGAATATCGTTCTTCTCCGCATCCGTCTTCGATACTGCGCCCCTTACCCGGGCTGCATTCAACTTCCCCCGTATATAGTTCAGTTCCTGGGTGGCAAACTTTGCCTTTCTGGTCATCAACTTCCCCCGATTCCTGAAGTTGAAGCGTATATCCCCGATGTGGGTATACATACCCATCATCTTGAGATCCGCATCGTTGTACTTGTCCCGTATGTGGTGATCTATCTCGGATTCCACAATGGTACTGAGTAGATAATCAAAATCCTCCGCCTTTACGGTCCCCTCCCGGGTATCCAAAGGGAACCTCCGTGAAAAAAAGCGGAAATAAGCCAGGTTCGAATCGATGGTCAGGAATATGGACTTGGTGGAGATGGTCGGGTCTATCTCCGAACGGTAGAGATACTCGATCCATTCAACGAACTCTTTCCAGTTTTCGAAGTGCAGAAGACCCGAAGATATCAAACAGTCCTTGTAATCGTGGAACCCGGGTATGTCCGAGGCGTGGCAGTAATTGCCCAGTTCGTAGCAGTGATCGAAGGCGCTTTTGCCATACAGCGAGACCCAGTATGTATCATCCCGGAATTCCACGTCCAATATGGGTTTGTGGAAGTAGGGTTCCTCCACGGTGAAGGCATCCAGGTCATGAAGTCGGGCCTGGTTCAGCAAGAGCATTATATCCTGTTTTTTTAGTGTCTGTTCCATGTGTATCAGTCTTCCAAGAGGTCTTTCAAACGGAGTTTTGTCTGATCCAGGACGGGATAGGGAGAATGCATGGGTATCTCGGATGAGAGGTAAAATACGTGTTCGAAATCACCGTTCAAACCGTCCATCATGATCCCGGCCACCGATTCCGGGGAACCTCCGGATATATCGAGTATCCTCTTACCCGATGCGCCTGGGGATAGGAAGTTTGCTATGTCTCTCCTGGCCAGCTCGAAGGTTGTTATCTCCTTGAAAGTTAGCGTGGCATCTACACCGTATGTTGATATCAACCATCTCACGTTGTCCTCGAATGATTTAGGGTAGGGTCCACGGTGGAGTACCAGCACGTTATCCGGTACCAGATCCCTGCGAGTCATGATTGCCCACAAGGCGTTGAGCGAACACCAATGGTCTCTTTCCAAAAGGCACACATATGTATTCATCTAGCTACCGTCCTATATGGTCACATCCCGCACCTTTATCCGGTAGCCAGGGATATGGCCATTTTATGGAGGTTAGAGAATCACATCAGGTATATATGCTTTGAGATGAGTCTTCAAAGACTACATCACCTTAGATTTTGTAAGCCGATATGGGTGGAGAGATGAATACTCTATCTTGAGCACGGATGTAAATTTTTCTTGATTGTATGAACCCTGTTAAGCTACCGATGTAGTGCATTTAAAGCAATCGAGGCATATCGGCTAATACAAGCTCGATTTAATACCTAACCTCGCCACATGAAAAGTTAAAAAGGTTACGTTTTGTTGCAATCGGTGATAATCATGAAACAAAACGTAACCTTCAGCATAGGTAATATCTCACTGGTAAATAAAGCTGACGAA
>SLLU01000157.1 GCA_007133925.1 Candidatus Halarchaeoplasma halalkaliphilum
TCTATCCTCTTACCGAAAGATTTGAAATTCTCCATCCTTACGTTCCTCAGATACAATCTGATCCCTCCCTGGAGAACATGGCCATTCCTTTGTCTAATTCCTTTAGGTTCGAGTGCATTTAGATCCCATCCATAATGACGAATAAGTCTGACGTTATGTCAGACACATATATAAGTCCTTTCAAAGTATTAAAAAGTTCCGGTCACATGGGAGTGAACCCCGGGGTCACTGGAGGCTCTCGAGCTGTATGCGTTTGAAGAGGTCCAGTGCCTCCTGATCCTCCAGTTCCTCGTTCTCAATTATGTTGTCGAAAACGAAGAAGAGCCTCGTGATCTCCTCCCCGTCCATGATGGTTTCTAATTCGAACTCGTATTCATCCAGGGAGTACCACCCCTGGGTATATGCAACCACTCATTCAGCCACCCAAATCTTGTATTTGATGCTGGGGTTCTTAAGTTCTTCCATTATCCTCTCCTTCACCAGTTTCTTTGGCTTGTGAAGAAGGGGCACACGCTCCATAAGGTCCTCGAAATCCTTGAATTCCCCTTTACGTCTTTCTTCTATGATGGCTTCCATCTTTTTCCTTCCCAGTCCCGGGAGGAGTTCCAGCATGTGATACCTTTTGGTCAGGGGGTGAGCTTCATTGTAGAATCGTATGAACTTACTGGGGTCCCTGTCGATTATCTCTTCTATCACGTAGGGCACCTCGCTCTGGGCTGCATGGGTGAGCTCCTTCCAGCTAATACGCCTCTTCACGTGTTTGATATGCTCCCGTTTATCAACGTCCTTACCTATGTATACCCTGTCACCCACCAGTATGCTTATGCCATCCTGGGGGATCAGTTCGAACAGCTTGAATTCATCCTCACCCAGGGCGAGTACCAGGGTCTCGTGTTTGTACTTTCTTTCGTCGGGTCGCCCGTCCGGTAGATAATCCAATACATAGGTGTGGTCTTCCATTTCCCCTCTCCTCACAGATATTTTTTGATGATCCCGATGATCTGTTCGCTATCTTCCTTGGAAGGCGTGTATCGATCCTTGGAAAAGACCGCCTTGACACCGTCGGATTCAAGGGGCAGTATATCCGCCATCTTGTATGCCAGTTTTTCGTTCATGAACTCGCAGGTTTCCATCAGCTCCTTCACCAGTTTCAACGAATCCTCGGTTGAGAGCTGGGTAAATTTCTCCGCATGGGTAAGTGCCAGGCTCTGCTCGTAGTTGAGTTCCCGGTCCTCGGCTTCACTGGTTATGAGTTCCTTGACCTCTGCCAGGGTCATGTATCTTGAATGTTCGTCACCCATGGATACCCCCTCTCACTCTACCCTGCGCAGGTGTTCAGGCCTTGCTATTATCTTCTTTTCCATCTTACCGTCGAGTATCTTTACCATGAATGCCTCTCCCTGCTTACCGACGACTACACCGGTTTTGTTGTGGAACCTTCGGTGTGGTTGTCCCTTGTGAACACTGGGCTCGAGTATGATCCTTGCCTTTTCTCCTTCTTCGAACTGCTGCAGTGCTCGGGTTATGGGTATTAACCCTCTTTCTCGCGGTCTTTTTCGGAGGATGTTCCTCGTACCCTGACGGATTCCCTTTGATCGTCTCATTTTACCACATCCGGTTGTTGCTTATGGTGTATCTCCACGACATCCAGGAACTGGACCTCGCATTTTAACCCCAGTTCGTCTGCCAAATTGGGTTGTGTACGGCCTTCATCCCCATGGATGAATTCCTTCACGTATGTTCCCGCCTGGCATGTGAGGTGGATGGTCGCCCGGTTGTCCTGTATCTCCTCCAGGGAGATTTCCATGACTTTCCTCTTGCGTACCAAATCCGCCCGTCTGTGACTAACTCTTTTCGGGGTTCTTTGAGATATCTCAGCGCCACACAAAGATTGCAACACCTTTTTAAGCTTTCCCCCTTCCACGGGCTCTTCTAAGATCACCGTGACACGGTAGGATTTGTCGGTTTCCGCCCCCTTGATCTTCCTGACCATGTCCTTATCCACCCTCTTCAAAGGTGATATCTCGACCCTGCCATCCTCCTTTACCCTCTCCTCCAGGGAAGACAGGTCCGCATCCCTTTTGATAGGCCTCTTGACCTCCATGACGAAGGGTCTTCCCGGGCCCAGCATGAGGGCGTCTATGTCCTCCCGTCCCATCCCGTGGAGGACGAAATCCTCTCCCCCGGTGAGTTCCAGCAGGGGTTCGCCTACGATCTCCTCCACACTGGTCTCGTACATCTTACCGGTGCCTCCGCAGTGTTGACATCCCGTACCCTGGCAGTACCTGCAGTGCCATCTGGTCTGTGGTATCTCCCGGGAGAGCTTGCGGTAGGTGCTGTAGAGGAACATGGGTGCGATCTCCACCTGGACTGAATGGAAGCTGGTGTCCACTATGAACTTTATGTCCGGAGTCTTTAAATCCACCTCCGCGTCGAGTTTCTCATCCAGAAGCTTGCCCAGCTCCCTGTTGAACTCGGATTTCAAGGGTTCCGAATGGGTGAGGTCCAACTTGGACCAGAGCAGTTCCTCTTTCTCTTCTATATGAGGATCTATCCGGGAGCCAATCAGAAAAGTGTCGAACTCTATCCCCTGGCTCTCCTCCACCACATATTCCACCAGTGTGTCAAGGTCCCGGAAGAGGTCGCTGCAAAGAGTGCACGACTGGGCCTCTTCTTTCACCGGCACCCTCTCTCCTCCCTTGTGGAACATGGCGGATGCTATCCTCAGGGTCCTCCCCCTTTCCACGTTGGTCAATCCGTGTCCCAGCTGGGCGAACAGTCTTCCCAGGCAGTGGTCGCACAACTCCTCTTCCATGGCCATACCTGCCTTGGCAAGGATATCCTCGGTTTCCATCATATCATGAGCAGCGGGGTTTCCTATTTAGACATATCCCCCTTCGTTCCCAAGGATTCTCCAACCAGTTTTCCATATGATCATGGGATGTGATTCATACCCCAATTCATAGTAATGTATAAGTAGATGTTATACCTTTGTATAACTTGATGATAGAATTGGAGATGAACGTAGGTGCCAAGGGACAGGTCGTCATCCCCTCGGTTTTCAGAAAAAATTTCAATATTCGACCGGGCGATAAGATCATATTTGAATCCGATGGGGACAGATTGATACTCAGGAGGGCCGAAAAGGGCACCGTGAAAACACTGGAGAAGATCGCACAGCAGTGCGGTAAGGTCGAGATCGATTCGGACAGGGATTACCAGGAACGGATGAGGGAGAGGTTGGGATGAAATATCTGGATTCCAACGTACTGATATATGCTACATTGGATCCCGGAGAAAAGGGGGAATGGTGCCGGTCACTCCTTAAAAGGATTGAGGATGGAAAAGAGGGCGCTGGGACTTCATACCTTACACACGACGAGGTCCTTTGGAAGACAGAAAAGGTCCTGTCCCGGGAATTGGCTCTAGAAGCAGTGGAGGCCATACTTACCATGCCCAACCTCAGATTTTTTGATGTGGACAGCGATGTCATCTGGAAAGCACATGCACTGATATCCAAGCACGGTTTTGATCCCAGGGACGCCATCCATCTCAGTACTGCATTGAACCACGGTATATTTACCATTGTTTCTGAAGATAGTGACTTCGACAGATCCCGGGAGATCCACCGAGAATGGATCTGAGGATCGAGTTCATCCTCTTTCTACCATTTCCTCTCCATCGATGAGGATCACCACAAGCACCGTTATGTTTTTCCTATCGGGGATAAAACCTTTATCGCCCATGGTCCATTGGCCCGACGTTGAACGATATAGAAAAGGCAAGGAGATTCCTTTCCAGGGACCCCATACGCTACTCCTACATGATGGGCATGCTAAGAGATCATACACAATTACTGATGGATGGTCCTCCCGACGCCGTCATGCTGCGCCGTGCTAACGTGATATCCGTCACCGGAACACTGTCTTCCGTCCGTAGCTTGCTCAGGACCATGGAACCCGGAGAGTACAGATTCCATTCCCTGGACCCCGTGGCCTTCCGGGCGGTCTCGGAACTATTCCTGGAAGTGGATGACGGACCCACATGGATGTTCCGGTATCCCTTTAAAAAAACATTTGCACCGGAGCCCTCCGTGGTCCCCCTGGAGCCCGAGGATGCCCAGGAGATCTGCAAATACTGGCACGGGGGGAGCAGGGATGCGGTACCCTACATAAGATACCGCATAGAGGATGGTCCGGCCTACGGCATACGTACGGAGGGTGAACTGATCGCCTGGTCTCTCACCCATTACATCACGGATCACGCCATGTGCCTTGGATTCCTTCATGTGAAGGATCCCTGGAGGGGCAAGGGATACGCCGTTGCCATAACAAAAACACTCATCAACCATGCCCTAAAAGCGGGGCAGGTCCCCGTTGTGGACATATACAAGGACAATCATCCTTCACTGGAGCTGGCCCGGAAGTTCGGTTTCCGGGAGATAGGGGAGAACCACTGGCTCTCTTGCAGGGTCCCCTGACCGCTCATTCCAGTACTTCTTTTATCTTCTCCAATGCCCAGTCTATCTCATCGCGGGTGATGACCAGGGGCGGCGCGAATCTGAGGACGGTTTCCCTGGTATCCTTCACCAGTATCCCCTTTTCCTTTAGCTGCTCTGCATAGGGCCGGGCCCTTTCATTCAATTCCAGGCCAATGAACAGTCCCCTTCCACGGACCTCCTTTACGAGCGGACTGTTCAATCTTTTCAGTGCCTCCTTGAAGTACTCTCCCATCTCCAGGGACTTCTCCACAAGCCCCTCCTCCTCCATGACCTCCAGGGCCCTTTTTGCCACTGCCACTCCCAGGGGATTCCCCCCGAAGGTGGAACCGTGGGAACCCGGGGTGAACACCTTCATCACCTCATCATCCGCCGCTATGGCCGATACCGGGTAAACTCCTGCGCTGAGGGCCTTGCCGAGTATGTATATATCCGGTGTGACCCCTTCCCAGTCGCAGGCGAACAGCTTCCCGGTGCGTCCCAGACCGGTCTGTATCTCGTCGGCGATCATCAATACCTTCTTCTCGTCACATATGTCCCGGACAGCTTTCAGATAACCATCCGGTGGTGCCACTATGCCACCTTCCCCCTGCATGGGTTCCAGTATAAAACCCACTGTCTTGGGACCGATGGCTTCCCTCAGGGCTTCAGCATCGCCGTAGGGTATTATCTTGAAGCCTGGTGTGAAGGGACCGAAGCCCCCTTTGTAATCCTCCTCTGTGCTGAAGGATATCACCGTTATGGTACGACCATGGAAGTTGTTCTCACACGCGATTATCTCTCCGTCCTCAACGCCCTTCACCTGCTCACCCCATCTTCGAGCGGCTTTGATGGAGGTCTCAACGGCTTCGGCGCCAGTGTTCATGGGCAGCACCTTTTCCTTCCCGGTTATCTCTGCCACCTTCTTGTAAAAGAGTCCCAGTTGATCGTTCATGAATGCCCTGGACGTGAGGGTCACCCTGTCCGCCTGCTCCTTGAGGACCTTCAAAACCTCGGGATGGCAGTGTCCGTGGCTCACGGCGGAGTAGGCGCTGAGCATGTCCATGTAACGATTGCCTTCCACATCTTCCACCCAGACCCCTTGGGCCCGGGATATGACCACGGGAAGCGGGTGGTAGTTCTCCGCTCCGTATCTCGATTCCATGTCCATGATCTCCTTGCTTCCGATACCCCCAGATCCCCCTTCCGATGATGCTTTTTCGATTCCCATGTTATCAGCGGAGCATGTAGTCGTATTAAAATATTTGTCAGGAACGGAGATGGTTGGGACATGAAAACCCCCTCCGGAAAAATATATATCCACCTGGCCTTGTCCCGCTAATATGTACGTTCGTCAGCCCATAGTGAGCGTGTTGGGTCATGTTGACCACGGTAAGACCACCTTTTTAGACAGTATCAGGGGTACCACCGTGGTGGACAGGGAGGCAGGTAAGATCACCCAGCACATAGGTGCCACGGAGGTTCCCGTGGACGTCCTTCAGGACGCCTGTTCAGACCTTGGCTGCAACGTATCTTTCCAACTCCCCGGCTTGCTTTTCATAGACACCCCCGGGCATCATTCCTTCGTGACACTTCGTTCCCGAGGCGGGGCCCTGGCGGACCTGGCCGTGCTGGTGGTGGATATAAAGGAAGGGTTCAAGCCCCAATCCCTGGAATCCCTGGACATACTTAGGCGCGAAAAGACCCCCTTCGTGGTGGCCGCCAACAAGATAGATCGGATAACCGGGTGGAACTCCACCAACAAACCCTTCGTGAAGAGTTTTCCCGAACAGAGCAAGAGCGCCCAGGATCGGATGACCGAAGCCCTCTACGAGCTCATAGGGGTACTCTACGATAAGGGATTCTCATCAGACCGTTACGATCAGGTACAGGACTTTTCCAAAAACATAGGTATCGTGCCCATGAGCGCCAAGACCGGAGAGGGCATAGAGGACATGCTTATGACACTCATAGGCCTGGCCCAGACCTTCCTCAAGGGCCAGCTCACCGTTGACGAGGGACCGGCCTACGGCACCATACTTGAGGTAAAGGAGGTGGTTGGGTTGGGGACGACCTTCGATACCATCATCTACGAGGGGGTGCTGAGAAAGGGCGACAGTCTGCTAATAGGTACCAGGGACGAGCCCCTGAAGACCCATGTGAAGTCCCTTCTGAAGCCCAAACCCCTGGACGAGATACGGGACCCCCGGGAACGGTTCGACGAGGTGAAAGAGGTGAGTGCTGCTGCGGGCATAAAACTGGTCACCCAGGAGACTGAAGGAGTCCTTTCCGGCGTACCCGTAAGGGTACTGGGGGAGAGGCATATGGAAGAAGTTTACAGGGAGGTCATGGAGGAGAGCGAGCCCAGCATAGAGCTATCCGACGAGGGCATAATAATACAGGCCGATGCCATCGGTTCCCTGGAAGGTCTTGCCTCGGAGTTGAAGGACAAGGACATACCCATATCAAAGGCCAACATAGGGGACGTATCCCACAAGGACATAGTGGAGGCCGCCACCCTCCCGGACCCCCTTCACAGGGTCATACTGGCATTCAACGTGGATGTACTCCCGGATGCCAGGGACTCCATAAGGGACATGGACGTCAACGTGTTCTCGCAGAAGGTGGTTTACCAGCTGGTGGATGATTTCCTGGATTGGACCGAGAAGAAGAAAAAGGATATGGAGGAGGAGCGCAGGGAAACCGTGGTGCATCCGGGTAAGTTCCGCATACTGGATGACAAGGTGTTCCGGCTGAGCAA
>SLLU01000131.1 GCA_007133925.1 Candidatus Halarchaeoplasma halalkaliphilum
GACCTACGAGTACGACCTGCTGGGACGAAAGGTGAAGGAGATCACACCTCTCGGGGAGGAATACATATGGGAGTACGATTTCATGGGTAATGTGATCCGGTACGTTACGCCGGCCAGCGTGCAGAACGAGACACTGTACTCGTATGACCTCCTGGGCCGGCTTACATACATCGGATGGCCCGACGGAACCGAGGTGAACATCACTTACTCTTTCTTTGTCGAGGAGCGTGAGGAGTACGAACATCCTCCGATTTTCCAGGTCGAGATGCCCTATGCGCCCAAACTCGACATGCAGGTGCAGGAGTACGACCTCCTGGGCCGGCTCGTGACGGAGACCTGGCTCGGAGAGGGGGAGGAAGTGAGCATATCCTACGTTTACGACGGTGAGGGGAACGTGGTGGAGATGACGGACCAATTCGGTAACGTTACTCAGTACTCGTACGACTGTCGCAACAGATTACGCAATGTGACTGACCCCGAGGGTCAAAGAACGGAGTTCATATATGATGCCGCCAACCGGCTGATACGCACTGAGTACCCCATCGGTACAGTGATCCACCGTGAGTATGACGAGGCCAAACGACTGGTGAACATCACAAACATGCGCTCGGACTCAACCGTCATATCATCCTTCGTTTACCAGTACGACGCCAACGGTCGCAGGACAAGCATGCGTGAGGCTGACGGTAACACCACGTACTACGATTACGACGCCCAGGGCCGCCTTATCAACGTCTCTTTCCCCGACGGCACCGCCACTGCCTACGAATACGACAGAAACAATAATATAATAAAACGCACGTTCTACCTTTACAACGAGGTGATCTATGAAGTGAATAGCGAACACGATGGTGATAACCGGCTTACCAACATGAGCGGAACTGAGTACGAGTACGACGACAACGGCAACCAACTCGGAGTGGAATCCCAGGGAACCTCTTACTTCCTATCGACTTTCATGAACGGTGAGAAGTGGAATCTCCGCACGGCACTGCTGGAGAACGAGAGCGTGTGGGCATCCTACAGCTACTCCCTGGACGGAAGACGTGTGGGAAAGGAGATCGACATCGAGCGAACCGGAGAGGACTTCCAACGAGTGTACTATCTATATGACGGGCAGAATGTGGTGTACGAACTCGGAGAGATGTTTCGGAATTTCAGAGAAATTCCGAATATAGGTGGAATTGCTTTACAATTCCAGCATAACCATCCCACGGTGAGGTACACCCATCCGTTAGTATGTGATGGTGGCGTCTGCGGGCCCACCGCATACATGTTCGTGGATGCGCCTATAAGTATCGTGGTTGATGGTGTGAAGTACTACTATCTCTACGATGCTCTGGATTCGGTGACCGAGTTGATCGATGAGAACGAGAACGTGGTCAACCGGTATCGGTACACACCCTTCGGAGAGTCTTTGTATAAAGAGGAAGGAGTGTTCAACCCGTATCAGTACACTGGGAGACGATATGACGAGGAAACCGGACAGTACTACTACCGGGCAAGGATGTACTCACCGGTACAGGGACGGTTCCTGAGCCAGGATCCCATGGGCATGATCGATGGTCCGAACATGTACGCGTATGCCAGGAACGACCCGGTCCTGTTCCGGGATCCAACAGGGAGATGGCCACCCTTCTGGGGACCGCCGGCGCATTTCAATGGGGCACAAGGGGAATGGTGTCCTGCTATCTTTCATGCAGTGACATACAAACACACACCACCTCCACCACCTAGTCCACCTGAAAAAGATGATACACAAGATTATTTGGGAACATATGAATTCAGATGGAAAAGGTTTTTCTTTGTTAGGATAGGATGGGAACTATCATTATGTCCGACAGCTACAAGTGCGGTTTCGATTGGTTTGGGTGTGGTAGCTCTTGCTTCAATATGGGTGAAAGTAGGTATTGTGTTAGGGGCAATTTCGGTTGGATTGGCTATTTGTGCTCATTTAAATTTGGGATTAACCATCGACCATTATTTTATTCCGCATACTACAATCTATCGGTGTACATAGGTCAAAAGTACTTAAAAAGAGATGATATTTAGGGTGTAATCATGAATGAAATAAAATGGGCAAAAGAAATGGTTGGTTCGAGAGATAGTTATCTAGTCGTGATTGGTTCAGAGTTATTTGTAGGTATTATGCTCATTATACTTTTTCTACACTCTCTAGAAATCATTTATATGATTTTAATATTATTCACGACCGCTTACCCTATTATGTTAACATACAACCTTCGAAAATGTGTGAAAAAAATCGAATATCAGGAACGCATGTTGGCACATTTTAGAGGTAATAAAATTCAAACAACTTCTCCTGTTGTTGATCGAGAATTCGATGTTAATGAAGAATAGACAAGTGGCCACGATGCAGATTGCTACTTAAATATACATCACACCGATAGATGCTAAAACATACTCTACTAACCAAGCCTCCTATATAGTGCAAAAGAATCCACGTAGATCTGAGGGAAGAGGACCTGAGCCTGGAAGATATGCAGAACAAGATCAAAGAGCTCAGCGAAAAATACCCCGATTGTGACGTATTCTTCGATGGTGACGAGTACGCAATATGCAGCAGGAAGAAGGGGCGTGGGGACGACGACGGTATCTCCGAACTGTGAGATGTGCTATCACAAAGGCGATAACTTCTGAGGGCATGTCCAGTAAACAGCTTGAACGTTAGAACGATTTACCATACATTCATCGTCTAGAAGACGTTCGACTATCCTATCAGGGATATTCCCGAGGGTTCTTTCGGTCGCTCCTGATTTAGTTCACCTGTAAGCCTGATGTCTTTTGTCTATGGCGAGTATATCTATCCTTTTTTTCTCATCATCCTTCAAAAAATATACGCGGAAATAACCGATTCGATATCTCATACATCCGTATTTTTCGATGTATTTGATATTTCTCTTCCTATCAGGGTATTCAGCAAACTGCTCGATCTTATCTATGATCCTTTGCTTGTCTTTGAGTTCAAATTTATCAAGATCCTTTACCGCCTCTTTCTTCCAGAATATCTCATAACTCATAATCCAAGCATCTCTTTGACCTTATCGTGCGGTATAGATTCTTGCATTTTCGCCCGATCTATCTTTACCTTGAGGTTCATCTCATGTTCATCTAAGAGCTCCTGGATCACCTCGTCATATGTTTCCCTGGGATGAGCCTTTTCCTCTTCTAACCTTCTTTTTGTTTCCTTCGAAACCTGGACTGTCGTTGGCATTATAAACCACTATAGTCAATTATGGCACACTATGATATAAGATTTTTGGTTTAATCTCATGGGAAACGTTCTCCTCTCTTGATAACCCATATTTTATTGAACATTGTGGCAGAAAACCCACGGGTGATAAAAGGTCACTCCACACCCAGCCTGATGTCGAAGGACGATATCACATCTTCCGCCATCCCCCTGAGCCCATCCACCGTGGTCACGGCCATGATGGTCAACGGTGCGGTTGGACACAATCCGGGAACGGTTGAGATCGGAGCTCCTAGTCTCACAAAATCTTCATCACTGTTTTGGTTGCCATATGGTTGATATATCAAAGGGTCCAGGGTGGCAAAGAAATCTCTTCCGAAGTTCGCCCACCAAAGTCTACCGTAGAAATGTGCCATAAATGTAACATGAACGCAGTGGAGGTGCAGCAGGACGATTCCGCCCACTGTAAAAACTGCGGACATGCGTATCTGGATTACGATTCCCATTCCGGGGAAGGACGATAACGGTTCACGTTCTCTATTGAATATCCTGGGATAGAACACAGTATCCTCCGATGAGGATCCAAAAGGGCACGTCGATAAATAAGACGTACGCACTACCTTTACACCCCCTCTTTCCCCGACTCCACAGCCACAGTTTACACATATAAATGACCTCGTCTATCCCCTTCTCCGATCACAGGAAAGGCTGCAGAATCCCCATCAAAAGATTATTAAGTACGTGAGGGATAATCCTTGTCTATGCCAATCGCAAACTTCGAGTTAAAATCCATAGACGCGGAGAGGTTCACGGAGAGAGGTGCCACCATCAAGAACATAAGGGTGGATCACAACAGTTCGGTCACCAGGATGACCCAGGTGGACAAGGACAACTGCATAATCGGTTTCCGGTTCACCGCCAACTACAAGGGGATGGGAAGGATCGAGATAGAGGGCCAGCTGGTCTATCAGGGAGATAACGTATCCAACCTGGCTTCCTACTGGAGCAAGGAGAACCAGATGCCGTCCAACATAGCTAACGAGGTCCATTCCACAGTGATATCCAACTGCATACCCGAGGCAGTGTTCATAGCCCGGGACCTCCAGTTGCCGCCCCCAATACCCCTGCCCAAGGTGAACATACCCGATCCCAAGGCCACGGGAAAGAAGAAGAGGAAGGGCGGGATGGAAGTAGCCTGAGATGACATACCTGGAAGGGATACTGGTATCCAGTGACGGCCACGTTAACACAGCCGCCATGGGTGCGAGGATCCAAGGGGATACACTACATGCTAGGGTGTTCATCCCCTCGGACACCGCCAGAAATCTGGGTAAGAACCACAGGTTCACATTCTCACTGACAGCGGACCCCGAACTCTTTTTCAAGGGGGCCCTCACGGGTCACGATTCCCCGGGAGAACCCGAGCTGGAGGAAGACGAAATGGTATCCACAGATGGTTTTTATTATCCCAAAAAGGCATCCAAGGTCCACTTCTGCCACATCACGTCCATAATTAAAAGGACGGTGAGGGACGAATACGGCCGGGGGGAACTCCTGGATGTAACGGCCAGTATCCTGAGGGTCCAGGGCGATGAAAGGTTCATAGGCCGGGAACACCCCCTGGTGGATGTCATGGTACACCTGTCCCGGTACTCCATGGTGGGAGAAGAACAGAAGCGTGTAATGGAGGCCAGGGTCAAGGAACTGAGCAGCGATCCCACCGGAAAAAAGATAATGGAGTGGATGGAGTCTCAGCCATGAAGTTCGACCTTCACGTTCATTCCGAGTATTCCCCGGACTCCCTCTCGTCCGTCAGGGAAATACTGGTGATGGCCAGGAGGAGGGGTCTCGACGGCCTGGCCTTTTTGGACCACAACACCATGGACGCCTATCACGAAGCCAGGGATACATCTTTGATAATCGTACCTGCCGTGGAGGTCAGCACACCATCGGGGCACGTGGGGGCCCTGGGCGTTGAGGATGGGATAAAAAGACAGCCTGATGTGAAAACCGCAATATCCCAGATATTGAAGAGAGGGGGGATACCCGTGGCACTGCATCCCTACAGGTTCTGGTCCGGTATAGGTGAGGACCAGGTCAGAAGTCATGAATGGGGGGCCCTTGAGGGACTGAACGCAAGGACTGCCTACAAAGAGAACCTAAAGGCACAGAGGCTGGCAGGGGAGTTGAATATACCTGTAATCGGTGGGAGCGACGCCCATCAGGTGGAAGGCGTGGGCACGGGTTACACCGTGGTCCGTAGAGTAGATTCGTGGCAGGGGTTGATACGAGAGATAGAACAGGGAAGGACCGGTGTGGGAGGTTCCCACCGCACTTCCACACAAACCCTCCGTTACGTTAAAAAATCCGTCTCACAGTGGATGGGTAGGGGCTTCAGTCGGATGTGACCCTTGTGCGGTAGTATTCCATGGCCAGCAGCAGGAATGCTCCTACCATGGCCGGGATCACGACATAGGAAAAATGCGCTCCATCCGCCATGGCATTTCTGAAGGGCATCCTCAATCCACCGAAGACTAGCCCGAAGAGGAATGCCATGGTCATGGATGTGTAGCGCTTGAGAAAATATTCCAACACCCTGGCCAGCCCGAAGAGACCCACCAATCCCCCCATGACGAAGATAAACATAATCTTGAGATCCATGGACGTGAGGGCGTCCACCATGAAATCGTATTCACCAATCAAAACAAGTACCAGGGATCCAGAGATGCCCGGTATGATCATGGATGCTATGGACAATACACCCGCCACGAATATGGCCAATGTGGTATGGGTCCCTTCTATGCCCTGGCCCCCCACAACGAAGAATGCCAGGAAAAATCCCACCATACCCAAAAGTATTTGCCTGGAACCTATTGGTTCTATGCGCCTGTAAACGATCACCAGGGATGCCAGTATCAGACCTATGAAAAATGAATAGCTCCTTGCGGGATAGGTATCGAGAAGGTACTCCATCACCCTGGCGAATAGGACGGTGGCCAGGATCACTCCCACGGCCACGGGCACAAGGAACCTGAAATCGATCCGGTTCCAATCCTCCCTTACGTCCTCTCCCTTCAGGAGCCTGATAGGCGCTCCCAGGGGTAATGTATTTATGGAGTGTATGAGACGCTTGTATATTCCCAGTATCAACGCCATGGTTCCACCGGATACCCCGGGAACCACGTTAGCCACTCCCATGGCCATGCCCTGTATCACCCTTTTAAAGAATCTTTCCTCTTCCATGATAAATCACCCTAAGAACCGTAGCATAAGGGGCAGCACGATCCCTATACCCATCCATGTGAACACGTTGGAGAACACTCCCACAGTGAAAACCCTTATTATGCTGTTTGAGAGGAATTCATTTGGTGACTCTGCCGATGTGAGTGACTTCAGGTCCGCTATGGACGGTTTCCTCACCCTGAGTTCCACGTAGCCCGCTATCCATCCCGGGCCTATGAGGGTGAGGGCCATCAGCGGTGCCAGCAAAAAGGAGGTGAGTACCGAAAGAGGATGTCCCCTTCCCAGTAGCGCCCCCAGGGCCGCCATGCCTCCTATGGCCAGGAACCAGTACTGTAGGGCTCTCCAGAAGTTCAGTGTGTCCGAGTAAAGGAAAAGGTAGATGGCAAGGCTTATGAATATGGCGGGGGACACGAACTTCAACCCCTTGGTATAAACTCTTTTACTTATGTGCTCCAGGTGCTCGAACCCCCCGTGGGCCCCCTTTGCCTTTTCCTCGGCCTCGGCGTTATCTATCTCCTCCATGACCGGTTCCATCTTGCTCCTGGGGACTATGGCCATCACACGGCCGTTCTTGGAGGATTCGTACAACTTTTTACCCATGTATTCCTCCCTCTCCTTGCTGGCCACCCTGGCCACTCCCGGTGCGAAATGTGAAAGCTTTTCCAAAACACCCCCAACCAGGTCA
>SLLU01000030.1 GCA_007133925.1 Candidatus Halarchaeoplasma halalkaliphilum
CTATAGTGGCCGCTGGAAACAGCGGACCGGGTTACACCACCGTAGGGGCACCGGGAACGGCAAAGAACGTTATCACCGTAGGCGGTTCCCAGAACTACAATCCCAACGCAGGATACAACGATCCTGAGTTGATGTACCTCTCCAGTTCCAGGGGTTGGACAACGGATAACAGGGTGAAACCGGATGTTATCGCCCCGGCCCAGTACGTTACTTCAACCATGCCCGGAGGGGGATATGGCATCATGTCGGGAACATCCATGGCCACTCCCGCAGCGGCCGGAGCAGCTGCAGTCACTTACGAGTGGTACCAGTCCCTATACCGTAGCGAACCCAGTCCGGCCATGGTTAGGGCCCTGCTCATAAACACCGCCACGGACATGGGCGGTAACACAGAGGGAACCATACCCAACAGGGACGAGGGATGGGGTATAGTGGATATATCCAAACTCAACAGACCTCTCGGGAACCCGGTACCCTTCTACTTGGCCGATCAGGAACATGTATTCACAGATAGTTTACAGGAAAACACACACAGTATCATGGTTGATAGGATGGAAGAACCCCTGAAATTCAGCCTGGTGTGGACTGACAAGGAAGCACCTGGAGGCACCGAAACCGGACGTTCATTGATAAACGATCTGGACCTTGAAGTTCAATCTCCATCCGGTCTGATCTACCGGGGAAATGCGTTCAGCGACGGTTGGTCGGTTCCCGGTGGGGATGCAATGCCCATATTCGATCACAACAGCGACGGTTGGGACGATACCAATAACGTGGAGAACGTTTACATACCCGCAGAGGACGTTGAACTCGGTGTTTATACAGTTCGCGTAAGAGCCCGGGTGATAGCGGACGACGCGGTGCAGCTTGGCTACAACAGTCAGGACTACGCCCTGGTGGCATACAATGCCCTGGATGAAGTCCCGGGAACGCCCCCGTCGGTGGTGGTGAACGCCCCCGTCGGCGGTGAAACCCTTGAAGCGGGTACCCAGCAGGAGATAAGTTGGACCGTTACACCCGGGGACGATCCCATACAGTACATACACCTGGCGTACAGCAGTGATGCCGGTTCCTTGTGGACACCCATTACCACCATAACCCCGGGACGCTCTGACAGCTTCACATGGGACGTACCCAACGTGCACAGTTCCGAGTGTTCTATCCGCGTCATCGCCGTTGATGAATTCGGACGTTCCGGATTGAACTACAGTGCAGGGCTGTTCGAGATAATCGGTACAGAACCTGCACCCCCTGTAGCCTTGATGGTTGAGCATTCCGGAGTATTCTCCGGTCCCATCTTCCAGGACGATGTGGAAGGCGGTGATCTGGGTTACACAACTGGCCAGACATCGGGAGCCAGCGAATGGGGCATACGTACCCTTGGCGCCCAATCCGGTACCCATTCATGGGACTTCGGTAACGGTAATTACAACGACCCGGCCAGCGGAGGACTCAGCTGGCTCATCACACCCGGTATAGACCTCACCGGTGCTTCGGAAGGGAACCTGACCTTCTGGCACTGGAGGGATTTCGAGAGTGCTACCATGCTATGGGATGCGGGCAATCTCAAGATATCCACGGATAGTGTTGATGGTCCGTGGGAGCTTATCACGGATCCAATTCCGGATTACGATGGTCCCATAGAAAGTGGCTTCAGCAATCCCCTGGAGGGTGAACCCGGCTGGGGATACTCTGTAGGCTGGACACAGGTATTCGTTGACTTGGAGGACTACCTCGGTGAGACCGTATGGATACGATGGGATGCCGGTGTGGATAACTGGGGAACGACTAATCAGGGCTGGCGGATAGATGACATCGTGGTTTCGGCAACGATAGCTGATGATACAGGAGCGGATCACAATCTGATCTCCTGGGCTGCAAGCCCCGACGAGAACACCGGTGACATATCCCACTATAATCTCTACCGTTCGGAGTCACAAAACGGACCCTGGAACGAGAGCACACTCGTAGCCACCGTACCCGTAGGTAGTTCCACAAGTTACGAGTACATGGACTGGCACAAGGGCATGGCGGATACCGTTTACTGGTGGTACGTGGTACGTGCCGTGGGTACCAACGGTCGTGAGGAGCTAAACGAGGATTCCCGGCAGGAACCCGGCGAGGGTATACCGCCCTCCATAACCATAACAACTCCCGAAGGCGGAGAAACATGGCATGCTTTCACCGAGGAAACAATATCATGGATCGCCACAGAAAGTGATTCCCCTCTGGACTACGTGAACCTGTGGTACAGTATCGATGCGGGTGGTTCATGGATCAGCATAGACACCGGACTCGACCCCGACGTGCCTTTCACCTGGAACATCCCCAATGTGCACTCCTCCGAAGCCATGATAAGGGCAAGGGTAGTGGACACCGTAGGGCGGTGGAATCAGACCTACAGCGAACTGTTCGAAATAGTGGGCGTAGCCCCCACACCTCCGGAGGACATGGATGTTCAGCACCAGAGCGCACCCGGGGATTTCCTGGCATTCGTCATATACGACCCGATAGATCCCCCGAGACGTTCGGTGTGGTTCGAACACGACGATCCGGGAACCCTTAACTTCCTGGCACTCTGCACGGCGAGTAACTTCATAGCCGGTGCCGATTGGGTTGAGGATACATGGTACGGGTCCATGTTTGGTGGGGGCCTCTATACCATCGACGAGGACGACGGCGCCATGACCTACGTAGGCGACACACCCGAATTCCACGGTCTTGCCTACGACGATTCCACGGGGATACTGTACGGTAACACCGTCAACTCCCTGTACACCATCGATCCCTCCGATGGTTCGTCCACCCTGGTGGGCGGATTCGGCGGACCGGACCTGATGATCGGCATGGCTTCCGACGGGAACGGGAACCTCTATGGTATCGACCTGGGTGCGGATGCACTCTACTCCATCGATCCTTCCACAGGTGCGGCCACGATCATCGGCCCCCTGGGTAACGCTATCAACTTCGCACAGGACATAGCCTACGACAGGAACACGGGGGTACTTTACCACGCCGCATATCTGTCTGCTGCCCCCTCGGGTCTCTACACCATAGATACGGATACCGGGGCCCATACGCTGGTCGATAACTTTGAGAACGGTGCCGAGGTTTCCGGATTCGCCATACCCCTCAGCCTGGGTGGTGACGAGCACAATCTCATCACCTGGAATCGCAGCCTGAGCGATGATGTGAGTCATTACAACATATATCGTTCCGAGAGTCGAACCGGTCCGTGGGACGAGACCACTCAAGTTGCGTCCGTATCTGGTACCCGTTCCTGGGATCACCAGTACATCGATCCCAACAAGGGCCTGGCTGACGATATATTCTGGTGGTACGTGGTGCGAGCAGTGGATATCAACGGTCTCGAGGAGCAGAACGAGGACGCCGTCCAGGAACCCGGAGCAACACAGCTCACCATGTCCATCTCTCTCTTTTCGGACATAGGCAATAACGGATGGAACTTCGTATCGTTCAACCTGGAAGCCAGCAGCACCAATCTTGTGGATATACTGGAGCACAGCGAACACGGTATCTCGGGCAACTACGATAGGTTGATGTATTACAACTCGGCTTCGGGAGAATGGCTCACATACGTGCACGGCAGACCTGAACATTACAACAACCTGCACTCTTGGGACCACACCATGGGCATATGGCTACGGGTCAACGCAGACTGTGTGCTAATAATACAGGGTACCCAGCCCGGAAATACATCCATCACGTTACGTCCCGGTTGGAACATGGTGGGTATGCCCAGTTCAACAGCAGGGAACCATGGACTCCCTTCGGAAGTGAGCAACATAGGGTACTTCGATGCCTCCCAGGGATACAATGTGGCGTACGATTCGGATCCGTCAACCTTCGAATTCCTGCCTAGACAGGGATACTGGCTGTATAACGGTGCCAGCGAGAACGTTGTGTGGACCTTGGGATACTGAAAATAAACCCTTTCCCCTCTCTTTTTTTTGACGAAAAACTTTAATTCCTATCCGTGATTTCAACTGCCCGGTGCTGTAAGTGACACTTGAAGATATGGGAAACATGATAGTCGAAGGAAATACAAGGGTAGGTATAGTGGGTCTAGGATATGTTGGGGTGCCCCTGGCCAGAGCGTTCTCCCGGCACCTTAACGTCATAGGCTTCGATGTGGACCCGGGAAAAATAGCCGGGTTGAAGGAAGGATTGCCCGGTGTGGAACTCAGCAGCGACCCGGCTATTCTTAAGAAGGCTGACCTCATCATAGTGTGCGTTCCCACACCGGTACGCAGGACAAAGGAGCCGGACCTGAGTTACTTACTGTCCGCATCTAAAACAGTGGGAGGGGTCATGAAAAGGGGCTCTCTGGTGGTTTACGAGAGCACGGTTTACCCCGGTGTTACCGAGGACATATGCTTACCCGTCCTGGAAGAGGCCAGCGGTATGAAGTGCGGTGAGGACTTCCACGTGGGCTATTCTCCGGAAAGGGTGAACCCGGGTGATCTTGAACACGATATAGACGGTATCACAAAGGTGGTGGCCGGTTCCACACCTGATGTGAGCCGGGTGCTGGAAAAACTCTACTCCCTGGTCACAGATGTGTACGTTGCGGAAAGCATAAAGGTGGCCGAGGCCGCCAAGGTGATAGAGAACGTTCAGAGGGACCTGAACATAGCACTTGTGAACGAACTGTCAATGATATTCTCCCGCATGGGCATAGACACCCGTGCCGTACTGGATGCCGCCGATACCAAATGGAACTTCCATCGGTACTCCCCGGGCATGGTGGGTGGTCACTGCATTCCCGTGGACCCCTACTATCTGGTTTACAAGGCCCAGGAACTGGACCATCACCCCAGGGTCATACTGGCAGGAAGGGCCATAAACGATCACATGCCCAAACACGTTGCCTGGGAGACCGTTAAGGCCATGAACCGAAGGGGCAAGCACATCAAAGGCTCCTCGGTGCTGGTCATGGGCCTAACCTACAAGGAGAACGTTCCCGATACCCGGGAATCACCCGCCAGAGGCCTGATAAAAGAGTTGAAGGAGTTCGAGGTGGATGTTTACGGCCATGACCCTCTCCTGTCCGACCGGGAGATAGAGGGCTTCGGGGCCAAACCCAGGGGTCTTGAGGGTCCCAAGGTGGACTGCATAGTGATCACGGTGGGTCACGATGCATTTCTAAAATTGTCTCCCGAGGACCTCAAAGAGCGCATGAACCAGGACCCGGTCCTGGTGGACATCCGTGGACTCTTTAGCCGGCAGGAGTGCCAGTCCATGGAATACGTCACCCTATAGATCCCTGTAGTATGGCAGTATGGGACAGGTCACACCTGCATCCCCCTTCCAGAACTCGGACAGGTTCGTGGTCACCGTGGTGAATCCGTTCTCTTCCAGTATCTTCTCGGTTTCCGGGTAGGCGTCGGGCATGAGTATGTTTTTGTTCCCCAGGTAGAGCATGTTGATGGGTTTGTTCTCGTACCTGGAGTCCTGTTTTTCCGGGATCTCCACCAGGTCGAAACCCTGGAAGTAATCCCTGTCAACTATGCTAGGGCAGATGGCAAGTGTACCCTTTCCTATGAAGTTCACTCCCGAGAGCAGGTGGAACACCTTCTCCACCGGGACCTTAACAAGATCCGCATCGGGAAAGTGCTCTGCGAGCTGGTTCACACCCTTGGTGTTTGTCCTCTGGGAGATGCCCACGAAGACCGTGTCCCTGTCGGTCACCAGTATGTCTCCCCCTTCCAGCGTTCCCGGGGCCTTTATCTCCTCCAACCGGTATCCGCCGCTCTCCAGCTTTTCCGCAACCAGTTTTTCCTCTCCCCTCCTGGAAGGCTCCCCGAACCTGCACAGCACCGCCGTACCGCTCTTTTCTCCCACCAGGGCGGTGTCCTGGACGAATACGCTGTCCGGGTACTCTTCGTCAACGGGCAGCACGTCCACCTGGATACCGTGTTCCCGGAGTAACCTCAAGTATTCGTCGTGCTGCTGTCTTGCGGTGAAAACGTCTATGGTGTGATGTTCGGGATTCTTGGAAACGCAGTCAACGTAACTGTTTCCGGGTGGTGTGACGACCACCCTGTTGAATGTTCTGTCCATGTTTCCATAGATGTCAAGGGAAGATATAAGGATATCTCAAAGAAGAAAATCGGTTACCTGGACTACTTGACCCCACATCTTTTTATCTTGTTATACATACCAACCGGTATGAACGGGTCCACCATAGTCGGATTGACGGCGGCAGCCTGCACCACAGCTGCCTTCATCCCTCAGGCGGTGAAGGTCATCGGGACCAGGGACACCAGAAGCCTATCCTTGCCCATGTACGTCATATTCACCTTTGGCATATTTCTGTGGCTGATCTATGGCTTACTTATCAGGGACTACCCGATCATGGTCGCTAACGTGATCACCCTTGCTTTTTCTTCGGTCATACTGGTATCCATCCTGAGGTACCGGCACGGCACCGGTCCGTGATCCCTATGGGATATCACAGAAGCTCTCTTTAACTGCCGCATACCCTTCGTTCTCAGATAGGAGTATCTCTCTAGGTTATACAGTGTTTTCACCAAGCGTGAGCGTTTTAAGGTGTTTTCAGAAGTACAATACCCTGTTAAGATCTTTTTCGACCCTCTCTAATTTTGGCACCTGGTCTAAGAAACTTTCTAGATCTCTTTGCCATGTATTTTTTAGAGTATTTAATCGGTTCTGATATTCTTTTTTATCCCAATTCTCTTTGTACCCCTCGTGCTTTTTTCTTACCAGATCCAAATCGAAGTCGACCCCCTGGTTAATCAAGAACCAGATATCAAATAGGTCTTTACTTTCCGCTCTCATCATCAATGCTCTACACTTTTCAGCTAATATGCCCTTTATTGACATGGACGGTATTTTGATTCCATCTATGTTTTTCAGGTTTTTATAGTCGTGTAATATCTCTCCTTCATACATTGGTTCAAGAAGTTTTTCTCTTCCGGAAAAATCCAATTTTATGGAGTTTTTGTGTTGTAAAAGGCCTACGTATCCGATTCTAAAAGTTAGACCAGTATCAGAATAATTCAAATCTTTCGTACCCGTAAATTCAATACCTGATTCTTTGATATTGTGGTTAAGGTTATCTTCTATCTGTTGAAAAATTTCTTCTCTAC
>SLLU01000068.1 GCA_007133925.1 Candidatus Halarchaeoplasma halalkaliphilum
GTGGGAAGCCCGGTTGCGTTACCCGCTGTACCGGTCTGCCCGCTGGTTTCCACGTCCCAGTAGTTACCGCTCATTTCCTCATACCCGTCGATGAAACCTGCAAAACCATTGTCCACGGGGTCTTCCGCACCTTCGTAGTGCACCGAACCTATGGAATAACAGTTGGTTATTGAACCTCCGTCGTTCCTTCCAATGAAACCTCCTAAGTAAGTATCCGTCCCGGAGTCGCGGGTCACGGTCCCGGTGGAGTAGCAGTCATATAAGATACCATCTTTGTTAATCCCCAGGAATCCACCCGCATGTTGGCGCCCGCTCACGTCCCCGATTGAATAGGAGTACTCGATGGTACCCGAGTTCCAGCCAACGAGACCAGCGGGGCGTTGAACGCCCGATATCGTCGCCGAGGAAGACGAGCGGGATATGGTGGAACCCTCTTTGACACCTACCAATCCGCCTGTGTTCCATGTTCCGTATACCTCTCCCGATGAATGGGAATTCACTATGGGCCCGTTACACCATCCTACCAGGGCACCTACGTGTTCGTTCCCGGAAACATAAACATCTGACAAGCGTACGTTGGAAATGGTCCCGTCAACACTGGTTCTCCCGAACAGGCCTATCGAATTAGATGCGCCCCGGGACATGAAGAACCCGGATATGGTATGTTCCTGCCCCTCCAATGAACCCACGAAGGGGTTGGGTTCCGTGCCCACGGGTTCGAATCCCGCACCACCGTTCCACATGGTGGTTGATGATGCATCTATGTCATTGAGAAGCGTGTAGTCCGCTGTAAGATCCAGCTTCATGAGCTGCAGTTCCTCCACCGTCGTTATCCCAGTGGTATGTTCCAACTGTAGCCGGGGATAGCCCGCCATGACCCACGTTCCAGGGATGGCGAAGTTCCAGCCTACGAAAGTGCTCTGGCTCATCATCTCGGCGGTGGCTTTACCCTCGCCGCCTGCGCTCACACCTTGTCCAGAGGTTACGGTATCCCAGTATGAACTGATGACCTGGGCATCCGCGTGTTTGAAGCCCGCGAGTCCTCCCACATCGTCCCCGGGAACACCCCCGTTGACCAGGCCGGTGGAGTAGGAATTTTCCACGATGACATCAGCACTATGGATCCTTCCCACCAGACCGCCCATGTTGGTGCCTGCGGGCCCGTCAACGGAACCATGAGAAGTACAGTTACGTATGCGGTTTCCATTATGGAGCACACCCACAAGCCCGCCGACCCTCTCTATGGTATAAGTATTCACGTTTGCAACATCCACTTCCATCACAACTTCTTGGATTGTGAGTGGACCAGCATCGGAATAACCAACCAGCCCGCCGACCCATCCGTTACCGGACACGGAACCGGTAACTTTCAGGTTTTCTATGGTTCCACCGGCTACCCACCCGAACAGACCTACATAGAGTTCATCCGGCCGGTTTATGTACAGGTCTCTGATCTCGTATCCGTTACCGTTCAAAGTACCGGTGAACTGGTTAGTTCCGGTTCCCACCGACGCGAATCCCGCACCATCGTTCCATGTGCTAGTTTCTGATGCGTCTATGTGGTTCGCCAATGCGTAATTCCCGTTCATATCCAGACTCATGTTCTGCAGGTCGTGGACATCGTATATCATCACGGGATCCCTTGTACCATTCCCTGTTCCTTCCTCTCTCAGCCCGGTTTCCCGACCGATATCGATCCCAACGACCACGAAGGCCATGCTCCCTATCACCAACATCAGCGTCAGGCTGAATACCAGCATCTTTTCAGTTTTCATGATTTTCACTCCGATGTATTCATACTTTGTGAAGACGTACCTATTTTCACAATACCCATTATACAGGATAGGTATATATACATACCGATTAAGGATTATATATTGAAAAAAGGGAAGGGGGTTTTTTCAGTACGTCACGATCCATACCACTGGTTGGTCAGCATCGTTGTATCTTTTAGGAAATCATACTTTCCTAAGATTTTTTGAACCAGCTCCGAAAAACGCCCAGTACCGGATGGGAAGACGGAGGTGGCTGCATGGTCAGTTCGTTGCCTCCACACCTCCTCATGAGCACGACCCTGGCGAAAATCAACACCCATACAGTGGATCTGTAACGAATTGATTTTCCGACCCTAAAGATATGGATCACTGCCTTCCAGCAGGAATCTCCACAGGGGTACGTATCCTATCCTTTTACCTTGGATGGTTTCTTGTCCTTCGGTATCAGAAGTCACTACAGTGCCTTCCTCCAGGCCGAACTCTTCCAGGGCATCCAGAAGACCACTGATCTCCCTCTCCTCCGTTTCGGACGAAAGATCACAGCACACCTGGACAAGACCTGTTACTTCGATACCCTCTTTGACCACAAAATCACACTCACCTCCGTTCTTCCAGTAGAATATTTCCCTATCCCTTTGGTGGAGATGTAAGAAAACCGCATTCTCATATACCTGACCCCTGTTCTCACTCACGTGGAATCCGGTTGTCCCGAAATAGCCAACATCCATGATAAACGTCTTTTTCGAACTCAGCTGTTGTTTTCTGAATGAATGGTCGAACTTCGGAATCAGACTGAAGAGAAATACCTCCTCGAGATATCCGATGTAGTTATTCACGGAATCCAGCGACAGATCATATGTTCTTGAATACTTACGAGGGCTGAAAAGGTGTCCCGTATTAGATACCAGATAGTCCACCAGATTCTTGATCTTCTGGTAGTTGGTGTTGTACCTCTCTACGATATCCTTATGGACTATATCGCTGAGATAATTGTTCAAAATGGTTTTCTTCTGCATATCAGACTCCTTTAAGACCACTTCCGGGAGCCCTCCCCAATGGAGATACTTTTTTAGCGAGTTCTTGATCTGATTTTTTTTATCACGTGGGTATGGTGGATAAGTGTCTATGCCCATCCAATGGAGGTACTCCCCGAAAGAAAGGGGATGCACAGATATGGTGATATTACGACCCGTCAGTACGCTTGCATATTCCCTTTCGATCATCTTTGAAGAGGAATCCGTGATGAATATCTGCTCCGCTTTCTTGAGATCGTACATTTTTCGGAGGAAGAGTACCCATTCTTCACATCTATGTGCTTCATCCAGAAATATGTATGGTTTCTTATCCGAGTTTATGTGTTCTTGATAAGTATTGAATATCTCTTCAAAGGTGTATCTTGAGAGTGTCGGATCTTCAAAATTGACGAACAGTATCCGTTTGGGATCCACTTCCCCGTTCAATAGATGGTGGATGAACTGATACAGTAAAGTGGATTTGCCGCACCTCCTCATACCCACAAGGGTTTTTATCTCTCTGAATGAAAACAGTTCTTCCGCTTTCCTTGTCAGATCTCTCTCTTTGCCCAGAAGTTCCTCGTGGATCCTTCCGGTCGACCACCATGGATTCCATTCTGAAAGAGCATCTATCATGGTATAACATGTGATCCGTCATTGATAAATGTTCCGATAGAACAGAACAATAGGGTTCAGATTGTTCCGATAGAACAGAACAGTTTTGGAGGGGTAAAAAAAGGGGTTTTCAGTATGTCACGGTCCATACCACGGGGTGATCAGCATCGTTGTACACCCAGTACCCATTACCGGGTGCGAACTCGAACGTATCCACTTCGTCCGTGTAGGCGACATTGTACTCCTCTGAAGGGTCGATGTAGCCTATACGGGTCACCTCCGCCGGCAGATCATGATTGCCCGCACTCTCGCTTGGCAGCCCCACCATGTTCCATCCAGGGTGGAGTGTGATGTCCGTGCTGGTGGGTACGTACCCTTCCACGGTCAGCGTTGCATCCGCGTTCATCTTTATCCAGATACCCATGGTGTGATCCCACATCTGCAGATTATTGAAGTGTTCCGGTCTCCCGGGAACGTGGCTACTCCACACTCCGGTGGAAGAGTCGTAGTACATGACCTGGTCGTAGTTTCCCTCTATACCGGATAAAAGCGTTTCCAGATCCGTGTCCTCCGGTATCAGGTCGAAGGATACGAAGTTCCAGCCCTGGCTGTCAGGGTGGGCATGGAGATCTATGACAGTGGAAACCGTTCCAGGCAGTGTCTCCCACTGCAGCAGAGGATAGGTCAGACCTTCAACCATGTGCCATGTATTGTGGAAGTCCCAGCCCTGGAATGTGCTCTGGGTCTTCATCTCCGCCGTGGTTCTTCCCGTGGCGTTCCCGGCAGTGCCCGTTTGGTTGCTGGTTTCAAGGTCCCAGTAGTTCCCGGACATCTCATAATCCTCATCCGGGAAGATCACACCGGCAAAGCCCCTTTCCGTGGGGTCGGGTGCCCCCTGGTGGCTCACCCTACCTGTGGAGTAGCAGTTGATAATGGTTCCGGAGTTGTTCCCCACGAATCCCCCCACGTCCTGGTTCTCCACATCCGGCCCCCGGGTGACTTCCACCCGTGCGTAGGAGTCCGTGACCGTACCTTCGTTGGAACCTACGAGACCCCCGAAGGGTCCACGGCCGGTGATGCTCCCTGTTGCATATGACCTCTCCACCGTACCCCCAAAGTTACGACCCACAAGGCCACCCGAGTAGTATCCACCGGTCACATCTCCCATGGCCCGGGAATCCAATATGGTGCCCCGGGAGTATCCCACGAGGCCCCCCACGTTGCTTATGGCCATGAAGCCGGCAACGGTTCCCGCATATGAGCAGTTCACTATATCTCCCGAGAACAGGAATCCCACAAGTCCGCCCAGGTGTGCGCTGCCCTGTACGGTCATGGTGCTGCTGCAGTCCCTCACCGTAACATGGTTCTCCCCGGCTATGCCACCCACCCTGTTGCCGCGTATGTACCCGGATGAATAACAGTTGGATATGGTGTCCACGGTGTTCCTTCCCACTATTCCACCCACGTAGCTGGAGTGGGGGGCCATTATGGTCCCGTGGAACTGGCAATTATACACGACCCCCAGGCTGTTTCCCACTATACCGCCCGTGAACTGATTGCCCTCTATGGTGGCATCCCGTATGATGGTACCGGAAACGGTGACCCCTCCGTTTATCTGACCGAAGAGACCGATGTACCTCTGATCGGGTCTGTTGATGTACATCCCGTGGATGGTGTTGTTGTTTCCGTGGAAACTCCCCATGAAGCCCCCGATGGTGGAATTACCAACGGGTACGAATCCGTGACCGTAGGTCTCGCTGGTGCCCCACATCCTGGCGGGATGGGTGATGTAGCCCCCGAGATCGATATCGTTCACCAGTGTGTAGTGGGCGGTCCTGTCCATGGCCACCAGCTGGAGCTGATGGGCGGTTCGTATCTCCGTATCGTGCTCTGTGCGCAGGAAGGGACGGGTCTCACGGTTTATCATCCACCATGTGTTGGTGAAGTCCCAGCCGGCGTAGGTACCGGATCTCATCATCTCCGAAGTGTTCCCCCCGGTGGCCCCGGTGACGATACCGTCCGCTATGCCCACATCCGTCCCGGATGTTTCGATATCCCAGAAGCATGTATCCACCGTCCCGTCCGAATTGTATCCGGCGAATCCGCCGACGTTATTTCCCCCGGTGACGCTGCCCGTGGAATAGGAATGGGATAGGGTGCCCAAGCGGTTGTAGCCCGCGAAGCCACCCACGTATACCGGACCGGTGACCGCACCCGTGGCGTAGGAGTTGCCCACGGTACCCTCGTTGTTGTACCCCACCAGCCCCCCTATGTACCAGCTGTTGCCGGACGTCCCGGACACATCTCCCGTGGCATAGCAGTATTCCACCGTACCCTGATGGTTTCTTCCCAGGACCCCACCGGCATCTCTGAAAGCGGTGGTGTTTCCCGTACTGTACGAGTCCGTTACGGTGCCAGCGCTGTATCCGGCTATCCCACCGGCGTATATGTACCCCACTATCTCGTTATGGACCATTCCCAGATGCCTCACCACCGCCCCGGCACCCATGTATCCGAATAGACCCGCATAAGATGCATCGGGCAGATGAACGTGAAGCCCGGATACGGTATGGTTTCTACCGTCCAGACTGCCGGTGAAGGGTGTTGTGTCATCCCCCACTGGCACGAAGCCGGCCCCGTCGTTCCAGTTTTTGGTCTCCCAGGCATCTATGTCATCCGCCAGTGCGTAGTGGGCTAACAGGTCCCCGTTCATGTTCTGAAGTTCGTTGACGTTACTTATGAGATAGGGATCTCCGGGAGAACCATCACCGTTGGGAAAATCGGTCAAGTTCGTCAAATCGTCCTTCTCCATCGTTCCCACGGCAACCATCACGCTCACCGTCACGATACAGAAGGCCATGAGCAGAGCCATCATCTTTATGTTTTTCATTTTAACACCCTTGTTATAATATGATACGGTGAATGAGAGATAAATACGTTTCTCCCGGGGTCCGGTAGGTCCTCACGTCGGAGTCACTGTGGAATATATGAGCATGGCCATGGTCGGCATGACTCCCATGGTAAGAGGATATTTTCCTTCGAGAACTTCCTGTGGATGTAAACGATAACCACCATTATACTGATCGGGATTATCGTTGGTCCAGTATCGGCAAATAGCCAGTCAGCGTGGACCCTGGTACACGGTCAATGAGAAACCGGTATGACCTTCATATCCGGGAGTTCTTACCCGATAACAGGTACTTTTTCGTTGAAAGGAACATGACCATTTTTGACCGAAAGAGAGAGGGGGGATGAAAAACATGGTTTACGATGCAGGACGGGATAGGGTCCGACCTGCTGGAAGTGATGGATGTTACCGATCTGATGGTATGATGAGGTCATTATGAGATCTATATTGAAACAGGGAAGAGAGTTTTTTTTTAGTGCCAATCATATGTGTTTATTCAACTTCATTAAAACGTTGGAAAAAACAAACTGGAAATCCGGAAGTTCTCTCATTTGATTATTCAAAGAGTTCTTCCAGGCCATTTTCTTTGATCTCACTTGTTCTGATCATTCGAGCTCTCCCAGTACCTTATGGTCCAGATTTACCACCAATCTCCATTTTGACGACCGTTCTCCTTTTTTGGGCATAGTGGGATCCAGATAAAGATA
>SLLU01000154.1 GCA_007133925.1 Candidatus Halarchaeoplasma halalkaliphilum
CCCTACATCGCTTTCTTCATGGCATTCGTTTTGATCAGGGCCCGGAGGAACATGACCGACTGGATGCCGAAAATAGACCTAGGAAGGAACGAATTGAGAATACAGATAATATTGTCTTTGATACCTTCTACCATCGTTATATTGATACTTGTTTACAGCGTGTACTACCACATACCCGGAACGGATATAACTCTGGGGAGTAACATACTTCTGGGACTCCCTCTTCTTCTAGTAGGTGTTTTCGCCCTTTTTTCAAGAATACCCCTCTACATTTACAGGGAAGGAACACTTGTGATGGGATGGATATCTTGCGTGATCATGACCGCACTTCTGGGCATCGCCACCGGATCCTCCTCACTGTACACCATCAGACTGGTATCCTTTTTCATGTTACCCTTGGTGATACTTTTCGGTATAGGTGTGATAAGGTTCCAGCAGCTGGCGGACCCGTTTTCACAAAAAAACAAGGTGATGGCAGCATGCATATTACTCCTGCTGGCTGTCAACATACCCCTAATGTACCCATCACAGGAAACCACATCGGGATACATCGAATGGACGGAACATGACGCCCTGGAGGCATCACACTGGACAAGTTATTCCATCCACGGGAACATACTGACGGATCACCGGCTCAGTGCCGCACTCTTTTCCATGGGAGAACTCAATGTCTCGTGGACCGACGGCGAACCTGCGTATTTTTCCACATCCCGACAAGAAGCCCATGAAACTTTGACTGCCATGGATATAAGGTACATCATGATGGACCACTACATGAACGAAACCGCAACGGTGGCCGACGGGGTGAATCCCGCACCCATGGATCCGGAACTGGTACGATGGTACCATAGCGGATACCGGCTCTACGTGAGAGAGAACACAGAAGTGTATCTCATACCCATGTAGAGCATGAAAAAGTTCCATCCCAGGGGTCGACGGATAAGCTATAGTAAGATATAAATGCACAGTTGAAGATTAGATTTAACGATGAAAAGCACACAGCGGTCCAAGGATTTCGCGAAAGCATATCGTGAGATACAGGATATGCTTTTTTATCGACTGATGGTGACCATTGGTGTTGAGGAAGGGGGATACTCAGATCACATGGATCAATGCGATAGAGCACAGCCTTTAGGCGGGACTGGCATCGGGATAGAAGAGGTTTCATTTCCATGGTAAGCAGGAAAGACATAAAGAGATCACTCGCCCGCATACCGAGAGGTGTGAGGGGTGAGGTAAAGAAAAAGCGTGAGTCCGTACCATTCCTCATATCCATTTCATTCATCGTGGCTTTCATCAGTGCGAGACTATGGGTGGTCCTCCTGGGTGCAGCAAATAGACCTCCCCCAGAAGGTATAATATATGTCGGTAGGAACGTGGTCATCGGCGGATACCACATACACCACATCACCTACGGAATAATTCTCATATGCATCTCTGCCTGGCTCGCCATAAACTACTGGAGCAAGACCATCGTCAGGATCAGTTCCATCATGTTCGGTGCCGGTCTTGGACTCATCGTAGATGAACTTGGATTCATCATAGAGGGGATAGAGCCCTACAGGGCAGACCGGGAGGTATTCTACATTGCGGTGCTCATCGTTGCCGGATTTCTCAGCCTGGTTTACTTTCCCTCCTTTTACGAGGCCATGAAAAGAGATATCAAACGGTGGCGGAGAAAGCACCTCAGCAAGGACAAAGATGACATATAGGACATCCCTCACATACGGGTTTACTTTTTTTACAATGCCTCTTACCCAGGACGACCAGCAGTGCATGGTACTCACCGTAAATGACCGGGTCACGTGGTAAATCCTCTTCGAAAAAGGCCTTTATGGTATGGTAATCTGCCTCCACACCGAAGACTCTGGCGGTGATACGGGTAGTGTATGCATCCACTACAAAAGTTGGTTCCCCGGCACCGTATAGTATCATGCTGTCAGCAGTCTCGGGACCGATGCCTTTGATGCCCAGGAGCTTATTTCTCAGGTCCTCTTGCTTCAGAAAGGACACAACTCCACCCTGTTCCAGAACCGCCTGGGACAAGGCCTTCAGCCGTTCCGCCTTTTGCCTATAGAATCCGGTGGGTCTGATCAGTATCTCCAGTTCTCTTTGTTCCATCCCTTGCATTCTCTCAGGATCCAATACACCATGGTTTTTCAGATTCTCCAATGCCACCTCAACGTTCCGCCAGCTCACGTTCTGTGTCAGTATGGCCCCCACCAACATCTCAAAGGTGCTTTCAGCGGGCCACCACTCCTGTGGGCCGAAATGGTCCATCAGGGCCTCGTAAACTTCCATAACGGATGCCATGTGATACCTGCAATTATTCAGTTCTGATATAGCTTTAACCCATTTCGCAAAGATTTATTACCCCTGTGAAGGCTGCTTTCAGGTGTGAAACGCACCGGTACGGCAGACTTGCCCCTCCACGGTGGGAAGGCACCCCGATGGTTGTTCCAAAGGATGGTGAAATTGAGCGGGGCCATAAGCGAGACGGTGATAGATAACTACGGACAGGAGGTTTTCCTGGAGAGGATCACAGATCCGCACTGGTTCCAGGCCCTAGCCTGCACCATAGGGTTCGACTGGCACTCCAGCGGAACCACTACCACCACCTGCGGGGCATTGAAGATGGCACTGGACCCGGAACTTCACGGCATCGCCGTCCTTGGAGGCAAGGGCGCCGCAAGCAGGAAGACCCCTGATGAGATAATGTCCCTGGAAGAACATTTCAACGTGGGCACTTCCAAGTTGACCGAACTCTCAGATCTGTCCAAGCTCACCGCCAAGGTAGATAACTCCTGCATCCAGGACGGTTACCAACTCTATCATCATACATTCATCGTCACGGAAAAGGGAGATTGGGGCGTCATACAGCAGGGTATGAAGGACGATATGGGGTTCGCCAGAAGGTATCACTGGCTCTCCCATGATATCAAAAACCCGGTGGAAGAACCCCATAGAGGGATATGCGGTGACCTACGTGAAGCAGAAGTTCTGGATATGACATCAAAAGAAAGTGGGGATACCCGGGAGATCTCACTGGATCTTGTTAAGGACGGACCGGAACATCTCAGACCCTATCTGTCCCGGGGATGGCAGTCCTCACTGTATGAATATCACAATAAAAAGCACCTCCGGATGCCGTATCATCACCCGGTCCTGGACACGGACATATCCAAAGGTGGGTGGAAGGTTCTCGAAAGGGCGTACGAGATACAGCCAGAGAGCTATGCCGATCTCATATCTATAAGGGGCATGGGTCCAAAAAAGATAAGGGCCCTGGCCCTGGTTGCGGATCTGGTGCACGGGAGCGAGGCCAGCTGGAAGGACCCTGTGAAGTACAGTTTCGCCCACGGGGGCAAGGATGGTACTCCCTTCCCAGTGGACAGAGAAGTATACGATTCCACCATCCGTACCCTGGAAAGAGATTTGAGAGAGAGCTCCATGGAGGAAGGGGAGAGGCGCTCCGCCCTGAAGAGGTTGGAGAGACTGCTCAGTTAGTCTGGTATCTCACCAAAATATTTATTAGAAACCGGATTGATGATTTTTATCACCAATTAAAGGTGATCCATTGGATGAGGACAACATAAAAGGTACTTCCAGGGGACTGACCCAAAGAATCGAGGAGTTGCAACGGAAGCACGATGAGCTCCTTGCGGAGACACAGTATGGAGGGGAGAGGGATTATATAGTCGAGGAGCTTCACCGGCTCAAAAGGGAGACCCGGGAGATAAAGAAAGAGTTGGCCCGGCTCAAAAAACCACCTCTTATAGTGGGGAATATAAAAGAAACCCTCGCCCACGGCGAGGCAATAATCGAGAGTTCCACGGGTCCTGATTTCATCGTCACCGTGGCGGATTACCTTCCACCCAGGGATATCAGACCGGGAACCCGGGTGGCACTGAACAAACAAACTCTTTCGATCGTCAAGGTACTGCCACCTGCCGTTGACCCCCACGTGATGGGTGCGGAGATAATCGAGAGGCCAGTTGTGACATACAACGACATAGGTGGTTTGATAGATCAGATCAGGGAAGTCAAGGAAACCATAGAGGAACCCCTTCTTAATCCGCAAAAATTCAAGCGCATGGGGATCGATCCTCCCAAAGGCGTGCTACTTGTAGGACCTCCGGGAACCGGTAAGACCCTCATAGCAAAGGCCGCGGCGAATCGCACCCATGCCACCTTCATCAGGATGGTGGGATCGGAGTTGGTGCAGAAATACATAGGAGAAGGAGCCCGGATGGTGAGGGAACTGTTCCAGATGGCCAGGGAAAAATCTCCATCCATCATATTCATAGACGAACTTGACTCCGTGGCCACCCAGAGGATGGAGCAATCCACCTCCGGTGACAGGGAAGTTCAGAGGACTATGATGCAGCTGCTAGCGGAACTGGATGGTTTCGAGCCAGTGGGAGACGTGAAGGTGATGGCGGCAACCAATCGGCCGGAACTCCTGGACAAGGCACTGCTCAGGCCGGGAAGATTCGACAGGATAATCATGGTACCATTACCCGACAGGAACTCCAGGAAAAAGATATTAGGTATACACACTAGGATGATGCCCATCCACGAGGAGATAAACTTCGATATGCTGTCCAAGAAAACCCAGGGGGCATCCGGGGCGGATATAAAGGTGATCTGCACCGAAGCCGGCATGTTTACCATGAGGGATGGCAGGGATCTGGTGGAAGAGAAGGATTTCCTCAAAGCCATAGATAAGGTATTGTGCGAATCCCCCGAAAGGCAGGTCAAGAAACAGGTTATGTTCGCTTGACGTGTTCGCTTGACGAATTTATTTATGGCTTCCACATGGGCCCGCCCATGGGCAGTACGATCTTACCAGCCATATTGTTGAGCAGTATCGCTGCAGCTCCGTAGTAGGAAAACAGGGATACGGCCAGTAGTGCTATGCCCACGGGTACCGCCGAAGTCCCGGCCATTATGTGAAGTACGAGGGTGATTATGGCCACATCTATGCCAACGAGTATGGCAAAGAAGACCTTGTTGGCCAGCAGTGTACCCACCGTCAGTATGAAACTAAAGAACAGAAATCCTATGAGACCATAGGCGTAGTGGTCCATGTCCACCGTCACATCGGTGAATATCCGGATTATCAGTGTGAGAGATACTGCATACCAAAGTAAAGAATAGGTCGTGAAGGCCGTGGCACCGAAGATGTTGTTCCTTTTGTAATCCATTATACCGGCGATCAGCTGGGCGGTGGCACCCAAGAAGATGGTCCATGGGATCATCAGGGAGGTATTGGTCGCATCCGCCCATCCCATATCAGTCACACCCAATACCAGAGCGGCAACTGCCAGACCTATGAGACCTAGGCAAGCGGGTTCCGCAACGGGTTGAGGGAGTTCTTTTATAGTAACGCTCTTTGATTGATTGTCCTGTTCCATAGAGGCACGTCTAGGGCATACTTGTATTTATTTCTGGCGGAAACCGATGAATGGGATCATTCATCTTGGTAAACAAGCACCCCTACGTATCCACAATCCCTGCATCGGTACTTGTATCCCGTGATGAATCCCGCCTCGGGTACTATGTTGTTCCCCTCACATTTGGGGCAATACAGTCGTTTTTCGCTCATGTTGACAGGTATCTGTCCCCCGGCTGTAACAGTAGGGTTCATAGTAGGGCACGGCCAACTCCCCTTCCTGACTCAAGCCAGGGGTTTGTTTGACTCCGGGGTTGTACCCTGATCATAACTGGACGTCACGCCCTGGGTTCACAGGGGGACCCTTCGGAATCCCACCCGACCCTTGCATCGCGGTTCACAGTGCTGGGGAACTCCCCGCGACCTTCATGATCGGGCGATATTGATAGGAAGCACAGGGTATATTAACCCTTCGAATTCATCGAAACATATCCAGAGTACAAAATGAACAAAGGGAATACAGGGTAGAAATGCCTATTTACGTTACTATATGTTATTCGGGTCTACACTCTCAACCTTCACGCTTTTACGATTCGGCCATTTACCCGCTTTTTGGATTACGATGAAATCCTCGCGTACACGCACCAGGACCTCATCGCCTATCTCCATCCCTGCGGCCTCTAGCTCGTCCTCGTTAAGGCTCAGATGAGCGTTATGGAATTTTCCGTCTTGTCCTTTGGACCCACTTGGATTCAGCTTCTTTTTTCTGACCATAGGTATCCTGTTCTATCCACATCATCAACTATTATTTAAACCTAATCTATGTTTTCACAGTAGTAATCTTATGACGAAGTAAATACCGATCATGAAAGCATATGCAGGTATCAAAACTTTCCAGATCTTGTTGGGAAGCACTCGAAGGATGTAGGGAGCCAATACGGACGCAAAGAACGAACCTGTGAACATGGATGGTAAAAGCAAGAAGTCTATCCTGCTACCAGGATCTAGTAAAGCCAGGGCAAAGAAACATACCGCGCCCACGGTCGATACTATGCCTTCGGTGGTCTGGGTGAGAGCTGCGGCGGTTTTTTCATATATACCGGAAAGTATGTTGCCCATGACCAAGACAGGGCCGTAACCACCGCCGCCCACACCTTTGTTGAAACCCGCTATGGCTGCGAAGGTAACTATGAACTTTGGTCTGTACTTGTAATCTTCAGATCCCTTTTTGACCCGTATGAGCCCGAGTAATCCCATCAGTATAACGGTTATGGCGATGTACAAACTCAATATAAAATCATTAGGTTGGATCACGTAGTGTACCAATACCACAGAGCTGGCGATCATTATGGAACCTACCCCTGCAGTGAATAGTACTGTTTTCGTCTCATCGTTAAAGGGTTTTTTAAGAGAGTAATGCACATTTTCAAATTCATGATGGAACCAACCGGATACCAATCCGGACATGGC
>SLLU01000046.1 GCA_007133925.1 Candidatus Halarchaeoplasma halalkaliphilum
ATAACATGTTCAGGGGATTGTTCGGCAGGGGGCCCAAGCGGGCAAGCAAGGTGGAGGAGCAGAAGCTCATAATGATGGCCAAGAAGATCAAGGCCGAACCGGAGATGGTGATACCGACGTGTGAGAGCAGTTGCTTTCTCTGTCCTTTCAAAAAAGAGAAGAAATATGTTAACAAGTTGAAGGGTGTAAGGGACGATAGGAATAAACTGGAAAGTTATTCCAAAAGGGGCCCTGATCTCACCAAGGCCGTTGCAGCGGCCATGATACTGGCCCACGACGGCAAGGCAAAGGTACTGGCCAACGCCAAGACCCCCCAGGGTAACATATCCTATGCCAAAAGGGGTAATGCAGAGGCCAAGTATCTGGTGGGAGTACAGCACTTCGACGATCCGTACCTCAGACTAATGGCATATCACGATCACGCCAAGAAGGGATACCACATATACTCCTGGGAAGGTCATTTGGTGTGTACAGCCAAGGAGGATAAACCTCCAAAGGAGTATGTTAAAAGTGTGATATCCTCTTCTCCCTATCGCTTCCGTGGTGACGGTAAAGTGTATACGTGTCCCCACGACCTGGATGACCGGACCCATCTTTCTCTTACGTGGAGGTCCCCGGGTTTGCTATTCAAGGTTTGCGGAAGGTGTGCCCGGGACGATACCAACCTGTTCATACACTTCGGCAGCGGCATCGCTTCCAGGGAAAACAGCGAGCTCTTTACTGTGGGGGGACGATATGTTATGGAATGCGCTTCGGATTGTGATAATTGTTTGATGGACAGTTCCATGTCATCCCTGAAGAGTTCCACCCGGGAGGAGTACCTGGAGGGTAGTATATCTGATCAAAGCTTCGTGGAGAAAGTGGCCCGGGAGAATCGTGCGGTCCTTTCACGGAAGGGGGCCGTTTATGCAGTTGGCGAGAGGTGTTACGGTAAGGACGGTGAGGCGTTCCTGGCTTCTCTCAGGTACGAGGATTGGGAGGAGGATATACTGAGGAAGGTCATGGAATTCACCGGTCCGGTGATGCTGGAGCACGGCACGGTGAACGAGCTCCTGGAGAAGGTATGGGACGAGAAGGCCAAGGAGGTGTTGGGGGTCATGCTGGACGACAGTGAGGTTGTGGAGGAACTGGTGTCCGATAGCTCGGAGATCCCCAGGGAGGTGGTCCGGAAGGCCAGGAAGCTCAAGACTGAGATGGATGAGATATCTTCACTGCCCTCTTTCAGGGAGATACCACCCAGGGCAAGGTTCGCCCACGACATGGTCATAGCCTACAAGACCCAGGGAACCGAGGGCGCCCTGAATTTCATCAAGGAACAAGATCCCAGGGACACCCGCATGAAGGCCATCGCCTACGGCTTCCTGTGCGCCATCGGACGGGCCCAGGCGAACAGGTGGAAGTACGACGATACCGAGGTGGAGACCGGGGAATTCCTGTCCGAGTACTTTTCAAGATTGTTCGAGAACAGTGGTGAAGAATACGCCCGTACACTCCAGGAACTGCTGAAGATGAGCGGTTCCACGGAGACCATAGTCCTGAAGGACGGTACCAGACTCAGGTGATGATGATCTACTGGTGAACTCAGTTCATCTGCATGTTACGATTAACAATCGCTACATGATGTGGAACGGATCGGGGAAAATGTGTTTTCAGTGGAAAAGGTCCCATCATTCATCTAAGAAATAGATGATCTTACTCTATCCGATCCTTTATGAAGCCAAGAAATTCAATCACTCCTATTTTCGGATCTGGGCTTAGCTCACATTCCTTAACGTTATTATCGCTTTCAAAATGAAAATGTTCAGGATATGTGGCGATATCCTTATGATGAGGAGCATTATCGTGACGGAAAATGGTGTTGTCAATCATCCTTCGTTCCCAATGATAAGAATATTTTCTTCCTGATATCCGTACTTCCAGGAAAGAACCTTCGCAAAATAGTATTCTCAAACCCATGGGAGTACCGAGAGTGCCTCTGGTGATGAATCCATCTTTAACTATGGTGGAGAACTTTGTAAGAGCGATTTCTTTTAGGAAGAGGTAGATATCTTCTTCATCCATTCCTTGAACTTGACGATCTGTTTGTTTAGATTTTCCCATTCTATCAATTCTTCCCATGCAGGATGTGCATCAACTTCACCCTTCTCTATTTTTTCTTCCAGTTCTTCGGGACTATCAACGTCATATTTGTTCCTGAGTTTCTCAATTTCAACTGATGCATTGCACAAACTACGATCTAGAAAAGAGGAGATACTTTCCTCCAAAACCTCTTCCTCGGAAAGGTGCAGATCTTTAGAAATATTTTTTACAAGTTCGGCCTTCATCAGATATCATATCGTATCTCTGTGTATATAAATATTAGGTCTTGACGGCCTCTGTTAGAAAACCTCTAACACTAGTGATAGCAGTTCAATGAGCTGGAGATCCCCTTAATCACCCCCTAATAGGGAACGAGATGATTGGTAATGTGGGCATGCTGACCGACAAATATTGGTGATGGGATGGATTTAGGGAACAAGTTGGTCATGAACGTGAAATATCATTTGGAACAAATTCTATATCTCTCCGATCTCATGTCTAAGAGCTTTGATCAAGCTCTCTCTGTAAGCATGTTTACGGTGGGTAACTCTCAGGACATAGGTCTTATATTTTTCTTGATGATAATATACCCTGTACTCTCCTACTCTTAATCGCCATAATCCTTCAGCGATATTTTTCACGTCTCCTCTTCCTTTTTCGTCGAATTCTACGACTATATCTCTTTTTTCTTTTGAAAATTCCTGCAGTTCCTTTTTTGCTCTCGGGCTCCAGAGAACCGTCATTCCAGTTCCTTCCTCAATTCCTCAGTAGTCAACCATTCATCTTCTTCAGTCCCTTGGAGGATGCTATAGAGGTCTTCTATGAATATCCTTCTCAATTCCAACATCTCCCGTATGATCTCATCATAGGTTTGACCCTTAGACCCGACCTTTTTTAACATATCTCTGGTTTCTTTATCGATCCGAACGGTAGTTGTAGACATTGTTATACTTAACGTATAATCGCGTATAAACAACCTTTGCTTTACGGGCGTTGGGGCAAATTCTTGAAGTGTCGATTGGCATTGAGTGCTATACAAGAGGTCTATCGGAGAAAGTGATCTGTGAAAGATCAAACCTTTCTAATACTGTATTGGCCTAACTCCAGGATTATCATGTGGTCAACTAAATCTTCGACGTCGATTTCATCACCGCTCTGATATCATCTTCAGTTAAACGGTATTCTTCATGGATCTCTTTGGTAGTCATCCCGCTTTCCAACATACCTAGAACTTCGTCTACAGTGATCCTAGTGCCTTTGACGATGGGTTTTCCATGTCTAACATCATCATCTATCACGATTTCAGCCAAACATTAACTATCTCGTTCACCCTATTTATTATTTCTGTTGCTAAGCCAGCTTGAGCTATCTCGTTCAAAACTTCCATGGGAATATGAAGATGATCCTCACCGAAATGCTCCTTCACCATCCGTAGGCGTCCGATCTTCAAAAGGGCACTCAAAACATCAGTAATCCAGTATGATCATCTTCTGTGCTCCAGACACGCCTCAGTACCATGGATGCCCGAAGTATTTCTCTCTATGCCTCTTTCAGCCAACATTTTTTTGAAACTTTCGTAATCCATATCGGCGATCTCGACCGCCCTGCCGAGACTTATCTTCCCTTTCCTATATAGACTGATAGCCAGCTCGATCCTCTTCTCTTTGTTAGCTGCCAGATAGGTGTTCACCGCTTCTTTGATGAACTCTTCCTTCTTTTGAATCCTATATTAACGGCTTCATCCAACTTCATATCAAACAGAGATTCACTCATATATTTTTATTATGTTGGTTTCTGCTTATAAACCTTTCTCGAATACAGTTGTTTCAAAAGAAAAAAAGGTGATTTCTCCTGGTTCACGTATGATGCTGCGAAACGATATATCAACGCACTGTCCCTCGGGGAAAAATATATACTTCCTCTTTCTATTATCATTACGTGTCACCTCTTTGTTGGCGAGTTCATCATTCTGACAAAGGGGTGACACATCTTAATGGTTTACACAGGGTGAACTACGCAGCGGAAATTTTGGTTTCCAGTAGATAAAAGGCACCTCTGTCGAATCAAATAATGTTAAATACCATGTAATGATATATGTGATAAGATGGTCAACACAGAGCTGATAGAAAGGATAGAGAGGATAGAATTCCAGGTCGAATTAATCAAGAAAGGCCTAAAGAACAAACCCGTCCGTATGAAGGGCAGACTCAAGGATATAAAGATAGACGAAGAAGATTTCAAAGAAGCCGAAGGATCGGTTTTCAAGGCATGGTGAAGAGTTGATACCTTGTACGTGATAGATACACATGCCTGGCTTTGGTTTCTAACTTCTGATGAACGGCTGGGTTCGAAGGCAAAACAAATATTCGAGGAAACTGAGGAAGGAGAAGAGACTTTGGTCTTACCGTCCATTGTAGTTGCAGAATCTGTTTACATAATCGATAAAAAAGGATATTCCATAGTACTCAGAGATATCATAGAAGATATTGAGATCTCTTCAAATTATATTATACGTCCCATGGACATATCTGTCCTGAAGTCCCTCTCCAGGGATGATAGGGATCTATCGATCCATGACAAAATAATAGTCATCACTGCTGAGAATGAAAATATTGGCATCATCTCACGGGATGAAGCAATAAAGAAAAAGGCCAAAGTCCATGTGATCTGGTAGATGTGCTCTCATTCAGATAATGAAAGGGATGTTTTTCATTTGCCCCATGGATTGGTGGAGTTGCGTAGATCCTTCTTCCCTCGGGGAAAAATATATACTTCGGTCATACTGTTCAAGGTGAGTCAAGGGGACCGATGAATGAAGGACGAAATGGCGGAAAGGATTCTGGGATACGCCCGCGGTGTCATTACCGGGCTTGAGGAATCCGAGACATCTCTGATCTACTTCGTCGCCTTCTTTCTGGCATCGGTGAACCTCCGGAGTTTCCTGGAAGTGTCCTTCATACACAGGAGCTGGGATCTCATGTCCCTTAACACACTGCTGCACATATCCCTGTTCCAGGTGATCACCGCAGCGGTGGTGATAACCGTGCTGCACTTTTTGACGGGTAAGGACGTTGTAAAAGTGAGCAAGGTCATACTCACGTTCTTTTTACTGATCAACATGGTCCCCATAGTGGCCAATGCACTGGCTTTGTTCCGGCCCGAGATGGGTTTCGTCACCTTCTACATTACACCTGAGAACACACCCGACGTTGGGAGTTTGATCCGGAGGTTCTTGGTCATCGGTGGTACCGTGGAGACCACCAAGCACATGGGGTACATGAACGCCATACGTATATTCGGTGTGATGAACCTGTTCTTTACCGTACTGTACTTTTATCTGCACAATTCAAAACTGCTGAAGAGCGTTCTTTGCACACTGGTGATATATCTGTGCGTTTTTCCCATAGTGTCTTCACCCTGGTGGCTTCACAGGATATTTTCTATTTTTGGTACGGAGTTCGCCCATGGTCATCTGAAGTACGTTTACGCCCTGGTGACCACCCTTTTGGTCTTGGTCCTCTTGTATCGGGGTGCCCGTGACAGATTTTTACGGCTGCTGGGGGAGTCCAAACCCCTGCGGTTGACCCATCACTGTCTCATCTTTGTTTTTGGTGCGGCATCGGCGGTTTATTTTTCTGAGGAATATGTTTACCGCTCTTTCCTGCTTTTCGATATGGTGGTCATGACGTTATCTATTACCTTCGCATGGCTTTTTTATATGATGTTAAAGAAGATGGTTTATCATCAAAAGTACGGCTCGGGTCCCTTGGAGATCTCTGAGTACGGGACACTCATGGGTGTTTTCGGTGTTCTGTCCATGGGCTACGGCCTTCTGGTCAGCCCCCTGGCCGCATTCTTGGCCCTGGTCTTCATGGGAAATTATTTTCTGTATGTGTCTCCTCCTTTGTACATAAGGGACATACCCATCTTTTCAAAGCTCTTCGTTTCCGCCAATTCCCTATTGTTGTTCATGCTGGGTTGGTGGCTGGTTAAGGGTGACATGGTCTTTGACAACGGCTTCCCCGTGATGATAGTACCGATCATTGCCTTGGGTATGACCGCATGTGTTAACATTACTGATCTGGAGACCGTGGAGCATGATAGGTCGGTAGGTAGGTACAGTCTGGCGGTGATCATGGGTGAGGGGCAGGCGAAGCTGCTCATAGGTTTATCTTTCCTTCTTACGTACCTCTCTCTTTACATGATCTTCGATAATCTCTATGTGATCATACCCTGCCTCATATTCGGTTTGACCTCCATGTTCCTCATCAATCGTAGGGAGTACAGCGAAACACCGGTGCTGCTTTTCTATTCCTTCAGCCTTGTGTACCTGATCCTTGCCATGCTCCTGGGATACGTTTGATGTTTTTGGAAAACTTGGCAAGAGTATTTATTGCAAAAAAATCGTTTGAATAGGTACAGGCTGAACAACAAGGTATAAATAACATCGAAAACGATTTACTTTGTTGAGTATACCCAGTGTACCCGTAACGGTAACCACCGGGGTTAGAGAGAAAGAAATTAGTATCCCAATGGAAAACGATCCGATGTTCCGAAAATGGAGACCCTTAGTACTGGTAGTCGTGCTAATAATAATGGTTCTCAGCATTTGCTCTGGTTCCGTATCCGCCTCATCTGAAGGTTCTGACGACTTCAACGGTATCGTTCTTTTATTCCTACCCGTACTGGCCATGGGGGCGGTGGTGGCGGTTATCAAGCTGCGGGACGGTCCTTCGGACGTCAAGGAACCCC
>SLLU01000078.1 GCA_007133925.1 Candidatus Halarchaeoplasma halalkaliphilum
ACCACCACCCGGTCGTTTTCGTGTTGGCTCACACCCTCTATCCTGGCATTACCCAGGTGTTTTCTCAGGAGCATGACGTATCCACCGGGATCCATGGGGTTGGGGATATCCCTCTCGGTGAGATAGAGCGCCTTGCCCAGTATGAAAAAAATTGTTTTCTTTCCAGTACCGGGAACGTGTATCCTGAAGGAAAGATACTCCCTACCGGGCTTGTACACCTTCTGTACATAGCCGCCAACCAGGGACTGGAATTCCCTGCACACGGCGGATATCTCCAGGGACTCCATCTCTTCCTTCATACTACGGGACAACATCCAGATGTTTTTAAAGGCTTTGTTTTACCGGGGGACAACACTAAAATACGTCTTTGCGGCTACCGTAAAAGGGATATCTATGAGGATAAGATGGCACGGGCACTCCTGCTTCGAGATAGAAAATCAGCAAGTGGTGGTCACGGACCCCCACGACGGTAAGAGCATAGGTATAAAGACCCCGGGGGTTGAGGGAGATATAATCCTGGTGAGTCATGACCACTTCGATCACAATGCCGTCAGGATCGTTAAAAAGAAGAAATCCGAGATAGTGGACAGTCAGGGAAAATACTCCCTGGGAGAAGTGAGCATAGAAGGTTTCACCACGTTCCATGACCAGGAAGAAGGGGCGAAAAGGGGAGAGAATGTGATATACAAATTCACCATGGACAACACCACCTTCTGTCACCTGGGAGACCTGGGTCACATACCGGGTAGTGATATAATAGACAAGATAAAGGATGTCAATTTCCTTTTCATACCAGTGGGAGGCACCTTCACCATAGGACCGGAAGAGGCCGTGGAGCTGGTCAAGAAACTTAATCCGTCCATCGCAGTGCCCATGCACTACAAGGTGGGTGGTCTTTCCCTGAACATAAAAGATGTGAACCCATTCCTGGCATGCTTCAGTGAAGAGAATATACACAAGGTGGGTGTGGAACTGGAATTCCTGGACTGCGATATACCCGAAGAAACTGAGATATGGGTGTTCTCACTCTAGATAACCGAGGCCGTCCTCTATACGCCCCAACTCTATGGGCGTGGTGATGTCCCCCACAACCGCACCCTTTGTATTGGCCACCATGCAGGTACCTATCCACCCGGAACCATGGTTCGCTGTTGTCTTGGTCACCGGGACCCCGAACAGTTCTTCCATGGTATCCATCTCATCACTGGTAACATGGGGGTGGCAGAGAACGCCTTTGTTGGTGGCGACACCCAGGGAGCCCACCATGTTGAGTCCCGCTATGGTTCCCCTCCGGACCTCGACATCCATTACATCCCGTATGGTTTCCTCGCTCTTTTTGGCCAAGCTAGGATTGATCAGTGCACCTTTATCATTCACCAATATGTTGTTCCCCAGGGCGTTGTGTCTTTCAGGAAGTGAGACCACTTCCACGTAGTCGAGAAGCATGTCTATCTCACGTTCATCCATTATGTCCGCCACCAGCATGGCCCTGGAGTTTATGGCAGACAAAGAACCGATCAATCTGGTACCACCCAGGGTGGTTTTGACCACCGAGGTATCCATGGCCTCTGAAAATATATCGCCACCCATACGGGGGACCACCGTAAGGTCCTCGCTGGCCACGGCGAATATGCCTATGAAAGGCTGTGATTCCATGGAATGCTTCACAAGCATGTAAGATTACTCGCCCGGCATGGACACTTCAACTATTCCGTCCTCGAACTTGATTATCCTTACCCGTATCTTGGACGGGGGTTTGGAAATGCCCCGCTTCCACACCTCTTCGTTGGTGGATGTGTCTATCCAAACATCCTCCTCGGGAACGTTCATGTGATTGGAAACGTGTTTTCTGATGGTCCGCATGGCGATGGATGCCCTCTTGCCAACCGGATCGTTCTTAACCCTCCGCAGAGGAATTGTCATAACCCTTTCTTCAGCTTCTTCCATATTATCACCACAAAATTACCTCATTCATCGAGGTTGGATCTCCTCCAGTTCCTCCGCATGGGATGAGACGTAAACCTTCTGTTGGTACGCTGCATAACCCACGCTGGGACCCGCTTGTTCTGGTTCACCTTTTTTAGCAACCTTCGCTTCTTTGGACCGGGTTTGTTCTTTGCCATGTTTATCGCCTTCTGATAGTGAAATCCACTTTTTGATTGTCCGTTATCTTTTTTAGCAGCTTTTTGAGGGTGTTGTCGTCCAGTTTACCCCTGATCATACCCCTCTGAGCCAGCATCATTATCTGCTGCTCTATGCCCTCGGCGACATCCGGTCGGGCTATACGCACCCGTCCGAGTCTTTCCCGGGCTTCAGGGGTGAGCAGGGAACGGAGTATGGCATCTTTTTCCTTGAGATACTCTTCCTCGGAGTCCTCTTCAGTCTGGGATGCCTCCAATTGTCTCTGCAGCTGCTCCAGTTTCTTGCGTTTTATCAACTCGCTTTCTTCGTCCATCTTATCGCACTACCTCTTTCAAAGATATTTCGACATTTCAGGATCGTCTTTGGCCAGTTCCTTCATGATCTCGTAGGCCGTATTGTCCAGTAGGGATTGACCCTGGGGTGTGATCACTCGCCCCTTGTTATCATTCTTGACGACCAGACCGGCCTCTTCAAGCTGTTTCAGTGCCACTCGGACGATGGCACCGGAACCCTTGACCGCACGATAGGGTTTGGAACCCCTGTCCTGGGCACCTCCGTACTTGCCTCTCAAACGGGACACACCTACGGGACCATCCAGATATACGGACCTCAATATGGCCGATACTCTGGTATGCCACCAATCCGCCTGGAGTGGTGCTTTCTCGGTATGCATACCCGTCTTAACGAAGGGTGCCCACTCAGGCTCGGCGATCTCTTTCGTCTCTTTTAGCTTTTTGCTTACTTCGACTATAAGTCTTTCGGGAGGCACGTCATATACTGTTACCATGATGTACTACGCTCCAGGGCAATCTATAATCTTGGGTTATTTGTACGTTATAATTAAAGCTTTCCCCACTAAGACCCTATGTTTCCCAAACCCCAAGGATAATATACCCAGGGCATAATCAGAGGCCCCATGGCACCTAAAGTGGTGGTTTTACTGTCCGCGGGCATAGACTCCCCCGTGGCCGCACATCTTCTGGCTGACGCGGGATTCGAGGTTTCGCTCCTGTACCTGGACACACGGCCCTTCACAGACGATAGGACGGTGGAACTGGTTCGGGAGTTGGGGAAGCTCCTCACAGATATACATCCGGACATGGATTTCTACACGAGTGATTTCTCCGGGGCGGAGAAAGAGATCGCCGGTAACTGCAACCCCCACTTCCAGTGCATATTGTGCAGGAGGATGATGTACCGGGCAGCAAAAAAGCTGGGGGATGAGATCGGGGCCGAGGCCATCGCCACGGGTGAATCCCTGGGACAGGTGGCCTCCCAGACACTTTCCAACCTCGTGGCCGAGGACGATGCCGTGGATATCACCATCCACAGACCCTTGATAGGTCTGGACAAGGAAGAGGTGATCACCGTTGCCAGGGAAATAGGGACCTTTGATATATCAACCCGCCCCTCTGTGTGCTGCATGCTGACACCGGATGGTCCCAGGGTGAGGAGTACCGTGAAGGAGGTTCGTGAGCAGGAAGAGAAGATGGATGTGAGGGGATTGGTGGAAGGGTTCATATTCCAGAAGGTGGATGGTTGAACATGTATCACGTTGTGGAACCGTGCTCGGACTCCGGTGCGTACGTTGCCGAGCCGGCTGAAAAGGTAAGGATAGACATGGACCGGGTGAAGGAGTGGCTGGAAAGCAAGGATTACCGCATGAAATTCACATCCGAGGTGATCATAGTTGCTGTCCATCCGGATGAGGAGGTTGAACTGGGGTTTTACCCCTCGGGAAAACTGCTATTCAAGACCACAGACAAGGAAGTGGTGGATCGTTTGTTCGGTGAGCTGGCGGGTATGATGGAGGAAAGGGAGATATCCTAGGCCAGCAGGTCCACCAGGGAATCCACCATAACCTTCACTTCCTCGATGGTGTTGTACAGGTAAAAAGAAACTCTGGTACCCCCATCCATACCGCTTTTGTTGTACCAGGAATGGACACACTGCATACCGCCCCTGGTGAGTATCCTGTTTTCCTCCAGGAGAAGGGATATCTCGTGACATCCCAGACTGTCCACATTGAAATTGAATATACCGGACCTTAGCTCGGGATCCTCTGGTCCAAGTATGGTGACCACGTCCTTGAGATCACGGGTGGCAAGACGGTTCAGTTCCACCTCATGCCGCTCTATACGCTCCATGCCTATATCCAGGAGGTAATCCACGGCGGCCTTAACACCGCACAGGCTGGCGTAATTCTGAAGTCCGCCCTCGAACCTGGCGGGAGAGGGTTGTAGGGTGATGTCATCGTAGGAAATGTTCCTGATGCTCCCACCTCCTACTACCATGGGTTTCAGTTCGTTCATCAACTCCTCCCGACCGTAGAGTATGCCGACCCCCGTGGGACCCAGCATCTTATGAACGGAAAAGACCATGAAATCCACTTCCAACTCCTTCACATCCACGGATCGATGGGGCACGCTCTGGGCCGCATCAAGCAGAAAGAGGGCATCGTGATCATGGGCTATCCTGGCTATCTCCCTGGCGGGTGTGGTGACCCCGTCGAGATTGGAGGTGTGCACCATGGATACCATCTTTACATGGGGACCCATCATATCCTCGAAGGCCTCTATATCGAAGGTACCATCTGCAAAGGATGGTACACGATGATGCTCTGTGCCCCGTTCATGTTTCAACATCAGCCACGGCGCCAGATTGCTGTTGTGCTCCCTGTCCGTGGAAAGGACCATATCCCCTCTACGGAAGTCCCATCCCCGGGCCACCAGGTTTATTGATTCCGTGGCATTCTTTGTGAAGACCACCTCCCCGGGGCCCTTTGCATTGATGAGGGATGCTATGGAGTCCCTAGCTGAGGATATCCTGCGGTTGAGTTCGTTGGAGAGTGTGTGAGAACTCCGTCCTGCACAAACGGGGAACCGATGGTAGTACTCTTTTACCGCCTCTATCACCTGATAGGGCTTGAGGGTCAAACATGCATTGTCGAAATATATGTACTCGTCCACCAAGGGAAAATCCTTCCTGATCCTTTCAATATCCATCATATTACCCGCCTATGTATTCATGGTATATACCCAATGCCCTTTTAGGCTCTTTGGTTCCCCGTACTATGAGCCGCCCGTCCCGGAAAAGGACCAGCTCGTATCCCTGGACTTGGAATCGAACCATGGAGGATCCCCAGACCTTGCCGTCATATCGTTCCGCGTACTCCGAGACATCTATCTCCGTCACCCTTTCCGGTGTTATCTGGATAGCATCTTCGCCGCAGAGACTTGTTGTTAGGGGAGGAGAGCTTTCAAGGTATTCGAACCGTCCTTCGCCACAGCAGGGGCAATCCTCCCTGGGCCCCACCTTGATCTGTTCGTAATCGTTCTTCCATATATCCACGGTGAGCAGTGTGTCCCTCATGTCCGCACCCACAAGATACTTGACCGCCTCGGTGGACGCTATGTTGGCCATGACCCTGGGCAAAGAAAAAAGCACACCGGCGGATGCGCAGGTCTCCATACTACCAGGTATGTCCTCTAATAGACAGCGGAGGCATGGGCCCTTTCCCGGGAGCACGTTCATGGTCATGCCGTAGGTACCCAATATTGCCGTGTAAACCCATGGTGTACCGTTCCGAACACACCCATCGTTGATCACGAAGCGAGTCATCATGTTATCCGTGGCATCAAGGACCATATCCATATCGGTTATGAGGTCCATTATGTTCCCGGGCCCCGCATCCATCACCCTTGCGTCCACATCCACCCCGGGATCGATCTCCCGGAGCCTTTCCTCCACCACCTCTGCCTTTGCCCGGCCCAGGTCTCCCTGGTGATACAGTGCCTGCCGCTGAAGGTTAGATAGCTCGACCACGTCCCTATCCACCACCAGGAGATGGCCCACGCCGGCCCTGGTCAGAACTTCGGCCATGACCGAACCCAGGCCGCCCAGGCCCAGTATCATCACCCGGCTATCGCCCAATAACCTCTGACCCTTTTCGCCGATCTCGGGGAGAACCGTGTGTCGGGAGTACCTTTCCATGGGGTTTCATCTCCCTTTCGATAAATAAAATTTTGGAATGCCGGTAGCAAAAAGACTATTATCTGTATGAACCATGAACTTGAGATGAAAAAATACCACTGGTGCTGCCTGGCTGCCCTGCTGGTCCTGTCAGTGCTCATCAGGACATATCCCCTGTTCAACTACTCCCTCTGGGGCACAGATGCCGGGGAGTACGTGTACTACACTCACCGCTGGGTCGAATCCGGGAGTATGCACAGGAGCATAGACGGTTGGGCACAGGCATATCCCTTTTTCCCGGGTATTTTTTGCCTCTCCGGAGCCTTTCATCTGCTCACAGGGGTGAACGTTCACGGATCCGTCAGCACCGCTCCCATGGCACTGTCCCTTCTCACACCCCTGCTCGTATTCCTGGTGGTCCAACGTATTACCCTTCACGAAAACATGGCCCTTCTTTCCGCAGCATTGATGACCTTTTTTGCACCCATAGTTTACAATTATTCCCAGCCGAAACCTGAAACACTGGGATTCTTTCTCATGGTGTTTCTTCTGTGGATGTTATTTATCACAAACAAAGAAAACGTGGGTAAGATGCTTGTGATGATCGTACCCTTTTCCGGAGCACTTGTGATCACCCATCACCTGTCGTCCCTCTTTCTGATCCTGTTAACACTGGGTGGGTACTTCTTCTCGGAGATGTTCAGAA
>SLLU01000122.1 GCA_007133925.1 Candidatus Halarchaeoplasma halalkaliphilum
ATGGTACTCTCGATCGTGGTACGGTCCTCGATTGAAACATCCAGTTCTATGGTATGCCCTATGACCTCCGAGATCCCCTCCATGGATGAAGCATAGTATGCCCAAGCAAGCTCCAGTGTATCTATTTCAAAGTACTCCGTACCCGTTGTAAACCCCTCCAGACTCATGCTGACGTTGAAACCGAACTCCTCCTCATAGTTGATACCATGGAGACGGTAGTCCCTACGGTGCTCCACAACGTAGCACATCACATCTGTACCATCAACATTGATCTCCTCTGTACCCGTAACCGTCCGGTTGAAGCTTCCTTCCATGTACATCCAGTCGTCGCCCCAGGTATGTTCCTTGGCCGTGCTGTTGTACTCGAAGGTGTAATTCCACCAGTCTCCGGTATTCCAGACGGGGGCATTGATGATCGATGTAGGAATTACATCACAGGTATCCGTGGGCACAGCAACGGCCGTGCTTTGTATTATGATAAAAAGTGCCATAAGGAATATCGGCGCGATCTTTTTATTCAAGAAACGGTTCTTCTTTTTTTCCCAAGGTGTAAAATGTTTTTCCATGAGCTAAACCCCTTGATTTAACCACAATCTCACCGGTCGATATATAACAACTGGCGATACATGTAGGTAGTTTTAGGGTCCGTCATGGAGGTAAAAGTACCATCTTCTCCGGGGGAAGGAGCTTGTTTATCTTCTGATATGTTATCAATTTGAGACCGCCCTTCATCAAGGTCCCCTTGGACAGGCTCTTCTTGAGAGCTTCATCGGATGCGTACCGCTGTTTCTGTATCCTGTCGTGTCTTTCCTTCTGTTTGATCACTCCGGACATCAATGCCCGGTACCGCTCACCCGGGGAAGCGCCCCCCTCGTTTTCCGACATATGGATGGCTTTGGCAGCAAAACGTGCGCTCAGGGCCGCCACGTCCATCCCGACTCCCCTGTAAAGATCAACCAAACCCGCACTGTCGCCTATGAAAAGGAGGTCGTTGGTTCCCAACCACATCTTATCGCTCTGGGTGGATGAGAAGCCTTTTTTGGAGACCACTTCTCCCTTGATACCATAGGTATCCTGCACGTATCGGTAAAATCGGTCCAAGTGTCCCATGGGATCATGGTCCGCACCGGTGCCGATTATCCAATCGTCGTCCTTCTTGTATATCCAGGAGAACATCAAGGTGGAGTATTCCTTCTTGTGTATCATGTAGAGGGTGTTGGGGTCCAACCTACCCGGATCACCCTTGAAATACAGGTTGATGGCCGCCCCTTGATTATTGGGACTGAAATCATTGGGCTTTACCTTTCGCCGGATCTGTGAATTCCCTCCGTCGGCAGCCAGCAAGTATTTACTGAACACCTTGGAAGTGCCTTCGGGTGATTTTAACGTACATGACCACCCTCCGTTTTGCTTTTTAAAGTCGATAAGTTTCGTCGAGTCCCTGAAGTCCGCACCGTGCTCGGCGGCTACTTGATTCAACCAATGGTCGAAGGTTGACCTCCAGAAGTTCAACATATCCATGTTAGTGTTCAGCACGTCGTCATCCGGTGTGACCAGTTCCACCTTGTTCAACTCGTTCCTGCATAGTTTGTTACGGGGTATCTTGGAACCCACCAGTTTTTCGAAATAGGGGAACTGGATGGCCGAGCAACATTTATGCCTGGGCACCTGCTCCTTCTCGATGAGCAAGGTTTTCAAGCCGTACTCCGCTGCAAATCTTGCTCCAACCGAACCTGCAATTCCGCCGCCCACGAACAACGCATCGAATTTCTCCATGTGTATTACCATGCTCACCACCCCTTGGCCGGTATATAATATGTGAGAACACATGTAGGCGCATCCTGTTGAATTAAAAGCAAAAATGATTTATACATCAGGATAGTGACCTCACTGTGATAACATGGTTGTAGAAGTAGACGAGGAAACATGCATAGCCTGCGGACAGTGCGAACCCGAATGCCCCGTGGGAGCCATAAGCATAGAAGATGTAGCCATCATAGACGAGGATGCCTGTGTGGACTGCGGCAACTGTATCGAAGCATGTCCGGTAGAATCACTGAGTCTCTAAATCCCTTCACCCTTTTATTTTTTTGAGAAGTATTCCGAAATATTCTTCTGTTTTCTCTTACCCTTGAATTTTTGAACTGTTATTTCGCTCTGATTAAGCATGTTCTCGGATAGAGGATCCTTATACTCGCTGTCATAGACAACCTTTTCCACCTCCGAATTGATCAATATCTTCGCGCAGACCACACATGGATAGGTGGTACAGTAGAGGGTACTCCCCCTGATAGATATACCGGACACCGCTGCTTGTATGACAGCATTCTGTTCGGCGTGCAGGGCCCTGCACAATTCATGCCTGTAACCCGAGGGGGTAGCATCCCCTTTTTTGGGAAAGAAATTGATCTTTTCAACTGCCTCATCCCTGTTATTTACACCGTATTTGTCCGAGAATTCCTCGAAAAATATGTCAAGGTATGGCGGATGTATGTCTCCCTGGCGTATGCAGCCACCGAGCTCCTCACAGTGGGTAAGACCCTTGGGGGCACCGTTGTAGCCGGTACTCAACACCATCTTGTCCCTCACCAGTACGGCACCGACCTTTCTGCGAAGGCATGTGGAGCGCTCGGCCACCAGTTCGGCCATGGCCATGAAATACTCGTCAACATTGGGTCTGTTCATCATCGGTTGATGGTAAAGGTCCATTATCTTCTTTTCCCCACTATACCTCGTAACGGAGGTCGGCTTGGAGGGGACGTCTCCAGGAATTATATTTTCCACAAGGTTAAGTAAAACTTATATACAATCATGAAACTTCACGAGTAATCAAGATTTTTGGTACACGATGAGGTGCATAGATATGAAAAAAGTAGGAATAATCGGTGCCGGATTGGGGGGACTAACCGCAGGAGCATTGTTATCTAAAAAGGGTTACAAAGTGGATCTCTTCGAGAAGCAGGGTCTCGTGGGCGGCAGGTCTCTAACACTGGACGGTAGCTCCCTTACCCTTGATAAGTACAAAAAGATACTGCGGGATTTCGACATGTGGCTGGCACATTCCGAACCTGAGATATCGGAGATATTCGACAAAGGATTACTCAACGGTTACAAGTTGGACCTGGGTTTCCACATGCTTGGGTTTCCCGAGAAATCACCCATAACGGATCTTCTGAAGGAGAACGGGATCAACGTACGGGTCAACTCCTCGAAATTCGCTCTCATAACACCGGATGAAAGGATCTATCAGGATTTCAACGAGTTCATCAACCTTTCGAACAAATTGAAGATGATGCCTCTTGTGATCAAATTTTATATGGTGCAAAAATTTTTGACCTCTCGTATGGAAAAGGTTCCCATGTCGGATACCCTTGATAAACATACGAAGGGGGATATCAAGGACGCCGTGGGGGCTGTTGCCAGATACATCTCCACCGTTAATGACCTGGATACCATATCCACCGCAGAGATAATGAGGGTAATGAAGCAGTGGGGTGCGGGAGGTGCCAAGGCCACTGGGTTTCCGGAAAAGGGCAGTATCACATTGTGTGAGGGCCTCGCGGAGATAATCGAGAAGAACGGGGGCAGAGTACACCTGGAAAAGGAGGTGGAAGAAGTTTTGATCAAAAACGGCAGGGCCGTGGGCTTGGTGGTTGGAGGAAAAAAGATACCTTTTGACATAGTGATATCTAACCTCCCAGTCCAGGATACTTTCCATATCGCCCCACCGGAGCACTTTCCCAAGGAATACGTTAAAAAACTCACTGATCTGGAAGGCACCGGAAGCGTGTGTGCGTACTACGCGCTGTCCGAACTTCCCAAGGATCTGAAGCGGAAGCCCTTCGCATTTTTGGACAACAAGGTCAAGGTCGAAGGCGGGGATGCCGCAGGTATAATCGATTTTCAAACCGCCCTCCCGGAGATGAAGATGTCTCCAAAAGGGGGATATCTGGTACAGGCATACATCATCTGTACACCGAAAGAGGCGGTGGACAAGAAGAAGGTGAAGATGCTCATAGATTCCATGGATCGGCACCTGGCATTGCTCATACCGGACTATAAAGACAAGCTGATCTTTGCCATCTACCCCTCAATATTCCATCTGGATGGGGTTGCAAAAACAATATACTGTGACAAGCCGAAATCAGACACACCTGTCAAAAATTTCTACCTGGTAGGTGATTCCATAAAGGCCCCTGGAATCGGTATGAACTGCGCCTCGAGCTCCAGTGTTGAACTGTCGAAGAGACTGTGAAGTTCACATGGTTTTTGCTTCAAATGCAGATTTATGCAGCACCGTGTTACCGCAGATGAACCAGAGAGGAGGAACCAAAGCAGTCAGCATTATGTAGGGATTGAGGGAGTACATCATCACCGGTGCCGAGGCGTACATGAATATCACTATTATCCCGATGTTCACCCTGACGTTCTTTCTTACGAACTCGCCTATGGTGAATAGCTTGTGGATCCAGTAGAGTGTGAGTATTGTGAGTATTATGAGCAGTACGATCTGCCAGGCGACGAAGGGGAACTGATCAGATAGTATGATAAAGGGCAGGAACACCAGAAGGGTCCTGGTGATCTCAACACCATATCCTATGGCCATGAATGACCTGGGCATGATCATCTTGCCGTCCTCGACTGTGGCACCCAGTTTGATTGCCAGTGTCCGTCCCCCGCCCTCGGCATCGTGGTCTATGTCCTTTATGGCCCCGTTGATCATGTTCATGAAGATAACCTGTATGCCGCCTATGAAGGCAACTATCCAAAGTATAGGGGTGCTGAACAACTTTTCAGTGGACACCGTAGCGCCTCCGAATATTATCAGGAAGAAGACCGCACTGGCAACGAAGATGTCCATCCCGGGATACTTTTTGCTTATGTAGTTGTACACTGTGGAAAAAGCGTCTGCAATGACCAGTATCGATAGTATGATGGCCATGGACCGCATATCCCTGTAGAAGAAGAGGGAAAATATCCATGATAAGAACATGGCACCGAAGGCGAAGTACGTGGCCTGTTTTTTGGTGATGGTTCCGGACACCAACGGCCGGGGACTCAGCTCCTCGGACAGCTTGTCTATGCCCACGTCTATGACGTCGTTGAGCACGAAACCGTATATGTGGGAAAGGCAGCCGATTATGAAAAGTATGAATATTTGCGGAATTGAAGTGGTGCCCACGTTCCACATGGCCAGGGCACCAAGTATGGGGGCCACACCAGTGAGACCCATGTTGAAAAATCTGGAAAGCTTCAGGTATTCTTTTATCATGTGATTAGGTGCATGTATACACCGCCGATAAAAGATTTATGGGGGTAAAAAAAGAAAAGAAGGGGTTTTTGAGTACGATACTATCCCTGTATGTACTCGACTTCAATGGAGGTGTAGTCATTCTCTGATATCTCTACGAGCAACATCTCTGATTGTTCTCCGTCAAGGTCGAAATACAGTGACGTTACTCCACCTTGGGTTTGTTCAGCGTATGGATCTCCCAATTCACCTTTGTACCAGTTAACAACGTCGTCGATGCCGTCCATGGTTCCATAGGTGATAGTTATGTAGGTCTGTCCACCGACGGTCGCTTTTGAGTGGGAAAGCATGACCGAATCGGGATATCTTTCCGCAGGTTCTTCTCCACTTTCTTGGTCTTCGTCCGGTAGAACCGGTTCTTCCTCACCGTTTTCATCTTCGCCGTTTTCCTCTCCGTTGTCGTTCTCTAGTTCGCCCTCTTGACCGCTCCAGGTGCCTGAGTATCCTACTATACCTTGTGCCTCGATCTCCCAATTACCTGAAATAGTAGTTCCATCCGTGCTAAACGTTCCCCACCAGCTGACAAAGCCTAAAGCTGCCTGACCCTCAGCATCTATCTCTCCATGGGATACCGAACCAGAAATATCCGCCGATGAATCTCCTTGGAAAAATCCAGATACGTCGTTAGTTTCCCAATCTACTGTAAATTCCCAGGTACCTTCGTATTCAGCTTGTCCTAAAGCGTCTTCGCCTTCCCATGTGCCTGAGAAGGTTTCTTTGCCAGTTCCTATGTATCCATTGTCGTCGTCATCGTTGTCATCATCGTTATCGTCTATCACTTCATCCAGATCTCCGGACCAGGTACCGGAAGCGTCCTCATCCACGGCTTCCCATGTTCCGGAAACATCCTCTCCGTCGGAAGAGATATCTCCTTCCCATTCTACCGTTCCGAAGGCAGCTTTTCCGTCCGCCTCCAGAACTCCGTCGTCCACGGATCCAGTTATGTCGCCCATTAAATCACCTGTAAAAGAACCAGTTACGGTACCTGCGTCGAAATCAACCTCGTATTCCCAGGTACCATCAATATCCCCCATCTCGGCAGATGAGCCTGTCCAGGTACCGGAATACGTCGCCGTTCCGGTTAGATCGTCTATACCGTTTTCTTCGTCGTCGTTTCCCAAGCATCCCGCTAGCACCGTACCAACCAACAGTATAACGACTACCGCTATCGCTAATTTTGTTCTCCTACCCGCTTTTTTTGCCATTGTTTAATCACATCTTGTACCTTTATAGTTACAGACACAACTTTTAAGTAATTGAGAGTTTATACGGGTGCATGGCAAGGAAATATGTAACTGAACCGAAAAAATGGGTTAGCAAAAGAGAGTTAGTAAAGATGATTAAAAAG
>SLLU01000096.1 GCA_007133925.1 Candidatus Halarchaeoplasma halalkaliphilum
GGGTGCTTACTTCGCCTTCAAACGCATGCACCGGTCCTTCGTGCTGATAGCCTGCGTACTGGGATTGATATCCGTAGGGCCCTTTTTACTGAGCTCCGTCCTTTCCGCGGTCGCCCTGGTACTGATCTTAGTTTCCAAGGACGAATTCCAGGATCCCAAGGTGAGTGATGCCCATGTTCCTCACGAGTCGTCTCCGGGGATGGATTGCCAGGACTGCGGAGGGCACATGACCTATTCCGCGGAATACGGTATGTGGTACTGCGACAAGTGCCGAAGATACCGTTGAGCTCGCGATTTTGTCCTTCTGTCCTGGACCGGAACGGCCCCGTGCCCTTCGAGATCAAGAGCACACCCAAGGTCACCAGATCATTCGGTAGTTTTATGGAAACATACGGGCCGGAACTGGCATTTGTGATGAACGAAAGAGAGTTAAAAAGGGACGGCAGCATCCTCTACGTGCCATTGGTATTCACCCGGAAGGCGGTGGATTCGGTACAGTGAAGAACACCGGACCATGAATGCGGAAAAAAATACAAAAGATTAATATCATATCTCTCTACTACTAAATCGGTTCGGATGGCAGAAAATATAATAGAGACAAGAAGGACTTTTAAGAAGGCATTTTCAGTTACCATTGTCCTCCTGATGTTCTTGAACGGGACACTGGTTATCATGGGAAATGAATGTACGGCTGATGGTGGTGAAGCCAGTCTCACTAACTTTGAGGAGGGTCCTTGGCCAAAATTCAGAGGTGATCGGAGAAATACGGGTTTGAGTTCCCACGATACCAGTTACGTTGATGGGACGGTGAGATGGGATTTTAGAACCGGTCACCAGATCACATCCTCTCCCGCTGTCGGAGCTGACGGCACCATATATGTAGGTTCCTGGGACGAAGATTTTTACGCGATTAACCCAGATGGTACTGAGAGATGGAGTTACTCTACCGATGGATTTGTTAAGTCTTCACCGACCATCGCAGAGGACGGCACCATTTACGTTGGTTCTGACGACGGTTATCTGTACGCCTTCGATTCCGAAGGGAGTTTAAAGTGGAGATACCGGCCCAGTACCTGGTCTGCCAGCATCGCTTCTTCACCCTCCATAGGCGAAGACGGTACCATATATGTGGGCTGTTTCGATAACAGTCTGTATGCGGTCAACCCGGATGGTACCGAGAGATGGGAATTTGAAACCGAGGGAAATATATTCTCTTCACCCGCTATAAACGAAGACGGCACCATATATGTCGGCTCTTGGGACGGAAATTTGTATGCAATCAATCCCAACGGTACCGAGAAATGGAGATTCGAAACCAACGATAATATATATTCTTCACCGTCCATCGCTGTGGACGGCACCATATATGTGGGATCCGATGATGAAAAATTATACGCTATAAATCCCGATGGTACCGAGAGATGGAACTACTCTACCGGAGGAAGAGTATATTCCTCTCCTGCCATCGCTGAAGACGGTACGATCTACGTAGGGTCTGGAGATAATCATATCTACGCTATGGATCCCGATGGTACTGAGAAATGGAGCTTGAATTCAAATGGCCCGATACGCTCCTCACCTGTGGTCGGAGGCGACGGAACCGTATACTTCGGCAACGATGTCGGTTTATTCTACGGTGTAAACCCCAACGGTACTCAAAGATGGCGTATCAACGTGGGGGCGATCCTTCTTTCTTCCCCGGCTATCGGAGGAGATGGGAGCATCTACTTCGGTTGTTTTGATAATAACTTATATGCCATAGGCGGTGTCCCTTCCGCACCGCTGAACGTTGAAGCAACGCCTGGGTCGGGTATAGTGCAGTTGACCTGGGATCCCCCCCTTGAGATGGGTGGTGGTGGTTTTCAGGGGTACAAAATCTATCGGGGTACCAGCATGGACGATATGGATTTTCTGGCAAATGAAGATACTACATCTTACCTGGATGAGGGCCTTACCGGAGGACGAACATACAATTACTACATAACAGCTGTCAGCGGTGACGGTGAGGGGGAAGAAAGTGATGTGGTAAGTGCAACCCCCTCTATAGATTGGACCTTGCTTGATCATATGGAGATCGATCCAAGGGATGAAACGGCGATAGCGGGCAGAGAAGTGGATTACAGAGCCATCGGGTACGACGAGAACAAAAGAGAGATCGCCGATCTTACGGAGGATACCGAATGGTCGATCATGGAAGGTGCCGGTGGAAGTTGGGACGGTTCACGATATGCCGCGGAACATGCGGGGGAGTGGACGGTGACCGGGATTTACATACGTGAGGGAATTGAATTCACAGACCAAGTTTCCTTGACCGTCGAACCTGGGGCGGTCAATTATATCGAGATATCACCCAGCGGTGATCAAACTATCAAAACCGGTGAAACAGTGAGCTTCTCAGCGGAGGCCTATGACGAGTACGGTAATCTTATTCCCGACCCCCTGTTCACGTGGGTAAACGCTGATGAGAACGGTGTATTCGATAAAAGAGAGACCGGGGTACACGAAGTATCGGCCCGCATCGGCGGCGTTAGTTCGGAGAGGGTCAAGGTAACGGTGGAAGATCGACCTGGATTTTTATCGAACTACTGGTGGTTACTTATTTTGCCAGTGATCGTAGTGCTGCTGGTGTTCATATCAAAAAGGAGAAAAAAAGAAACACCGGTTCCACCCGAAATACACGGACAAGAAGGAGGTCTAACACACTGAAAAGGTAATGTAAGGCTTAATATCATTACAAATTATTTACCAAATCTCCGCCACCCCGTGCTGCTGGTTGGCCCGATACCCCAGGGGATAACCAATAAATAACGGTCGTTTGTTTACACAGTAATGAAAAAGGGAGAAACCGGTCCCGTGGAAGATGGATTCCGGCGAGAACGCTCCGGTCTGATGCGTTTCAAGATAGGTGACATACTCCTGGTCTCCAGCCTCTACGATGCTTTCATACTGGAGGAGGACCGGGGACTTTCCGAGCAGATCTTCGGTGAGTACCGGGAGCTGGAACTCACCTCGTCTCCCAGACTGGTCAGGGTGTCTTCGGCCGGGGAAGCGGAGAAGGAACTTCGGGAAAACCACTTCGATCTGGTCCTCAGCATGACCCATCTAATAGATCTGGACCCCGCGGATCTCGGCAGAAAGGCCAAGGAGATACAACCGGGGATCCCGGTGGTGCTCCTGGCGACGGACAGGAGGGACCTGGATAGGTACAATGGGGTGAGGAAGGAACGGGGAATAGACAAGATCTTTTTCTGGAACGGTGACTCGTCCCTTTTCCTGGCCATCATAAAGTACTTCGAGGACATGAAGAACGCGGAGCAGGATGTGAGGAAGGGCATGGTCCCGGTCATACTGGTTATCGAGGATTCCGCCAGGTATCAATCCATGTTCCTGCCTCTGATATACAAGGAGGTGATGCATCAAACCCGCTCCCTTATCGAACAAAGCCTAAACGAGCACGAGAAACTGCTCAAGCGCAGGGCCAGACCCAAGATACTTCTGGCCCAGAGCTACGAGGAGGCCATGGAGATCTACGGAGATTATAAAGAGCACATCATGGCCATAATATCGGACGTGGCCTTTCCCAAAAAGGGTGCCATGGTGAAAGATGCGGGGTTCCGGTTCGTTCAAGCCGTTCAAAGTGATATACCGGTGATCATGCAGTCCTCTCAAACACAGTATAGGGAGCGATCGGAAAGCATGGGCCTTCCCTTCCTGGACAAGAATTCCCAGACCATGCTCCAGGACCTCAGGGATTTCTTCACCGAGGAACTCGGGTTCGGTGATTTCGTGTTCAAACTTCCCGACGGCACCGTGGTCACCAGGGCGGAGAACATGGACGAACTGGTGGAATGCTTCCAAAAGGTACCCTACGAATCCCTGCTATATCACGGAAAGCGCAACGATTTTTCCATATGGCTCATGGCAAGGGGGGAGTTCGAGCTTGCCCGGGAACTGCGGCCCAAAAAGACGGGGGATTTCGAAGATCATATGGAGTTGAAGAACTACCTGGTGGATGCCTTCACCAGGACCGAGAGGGAAAAGCAGTTCGGTGTTATAACGGATTTCTCACGGCAGAAGTTCGAGCACGAGCAGACCTTCACACGCCTGGGTGGAGGTTCCCTGGGGGGCAAGGGACGGGGCATCGCATTCATAGCCTCCCTGCTCCGGAGATACGGGTTCGATCATCCCGTACGGATCCCGGACACCCTGGTCCTGGGTACCCAGGAGTTCGAGAGGTTCATCCAAGAAAACGGTCTCCGCTATATACTGCAGGAGGACATGGAGGATGACGAGGTGGCAGCCAGGTTCAAGGACGCGGAGCTATCGTCGGAGCTGAAGGATTCGCTGCGGATCTATCTGAAACATGTTACCACTCCCCTGGCGGTGCGCTCATCGAGTTTACTGGAGGATTCCTACAACCAACCCTTCGCGGGCATCTATGCCACTTATATGCTCCCAAACAATCATGATGATGAGACAAGACTGGACCGCCTGTGCGAGGCCATCAAGCTGGTCTATGCATCCTCTTTCTTCAAAAGAGCCAATGCCTACATCCGTAGCACTTTACTGAAGTCGGAGGAGGAGAAGATGGCGGTGGTGATCCAGAAGCTGGTGGGTAATCTGTACGAGCAAAGGTTCTACCCCATATTCTCCGGCGTGGCACTCTCCTACAATTACTACCCCCTGCCACCTCTGAAGCGGGAGGACGGTATAGTTAACGTGGCCCTGGGCCTGGGGCGGATCATCGTCGAGGGTGGCCAGGTGCTGACCTTCTCTCCGGAGCGTCCCAACTCCATACCCGGACTCTCTTCACCCTCGGACATATTCAAGAATTCCCAGAGGGAGTTCTATTCCCTGGACATGTCCCCCAGGGAGATGGACCTGTGGAAGGACGGTGAGGAGGCCAACCTGCGTTGCCAGGAGATATGGGAGGCCGAGAAGGACGGAACATTGGACCCCCTGGCCAGCGTTTATATCGGCAGTGAGGACATCATACGTGACGGACCCAATTACCAGGGAACAAAGATAGTTACCTTCGCCCCCATACTGAAGCACAAAAAGTATCTCCTGACGGACATACTGAAAAAGTTACTCGAGATAGGGGAAAAGGGGATGGGCGGTCCCGTGGAGATCGAGTTCGCCAACAGCATGGACGAAAACGGCGACCTGGTGTTCTACATACTCCAGATAAGGCCGTTCCTCTCCATGAGGGAGCACGACCAGATCGTCATAGAGGACCGGGAGAGAGAAGAGAGTCTCATCTATTCCTCCAGGGCCCTTGGTCACGGGAAGATCGACGACATACGGGATATCGTCTACGTGTCACCCGAAACATTCGATCGGAGTCAGACCGTGAACATCGCCAGGGAGATCGGCGAGATGAACCGTGAGCTGGACGGCCGTCCCTATCTTCTCGTGGGCCCCGGCAGGTGGGGCAGCAACGATAACTGGCTGGGTATCCCCGTGGACTGGGGCCATCTGGCCGGGGTTAGGGCCATAGTGGAAACCCCCATAATGGACATACGGGTGGACCCGTCACAGGGTTCCCATTTCTTTCACAACATCACCTCTCTGGGTATCCCTTACCTCACCATCGCCCACAATTCCAAGGAGGACCGGGTGGATTGGGACTGGCTGGACCGTACCCCCGGTGAGAACCAGGGGAAGTACGTGAAGCACATGCGCCTTGATCGACCTCTGCTGGTAAAAGTGGACGGCAAGACGGGTAAGGGTCTGATCCGTGGACCCTGATGTTTTATTCTTTGTATCCACACCCTACATAACCGCGAAGTCATACTCGTAAGTAATATACTCGTGAGTATGTAAACAAAGGTCCTAAGGGGATTTCAATGCCCTCCGGGCCATGCCGATATCTTCTTTCGAGCCATCCAGTATCAGCCCCATCTCCACCCGCTCTTCTTCCAAGCCCCGACTCATCATATGGACGGTCATCATGGCCATGCTGATCTCTTCGTTGCAAAGGCACGTGCACAACACCGGTGACCCCTCAACGGCGAACCCGCCCAGGGATGCCTCTCCCTTACGGAAGCGGAACCAGGGGTTCTCTATGTTCCCGGGAGGCATGAACTCCTGATGCTGGTGGGTCCGTTTCCAATCCTCGTATCTGCCGGAGATTTCCACGGTAGTGTCTTCCAGTGAACCGTCCATAAGGACGTCCATGTAAAACTCCCCTATCCAGTTCAACAGACGTTCCTTGGGGTTCCTGTGGATAATGACCATCTTTATCAGTTTCGTTCCCGGTAGTGTGAGGTACTTCATCACGAACTTCTGGCCCTTCAGTGAGTCCATCTTTTCTATATCGAACTCCACACTGACCCCTTTCCACTCCCCCTCCCGGGTCTCCCGGCAGGATACATCTTCCAGCTCGTAGAACGAAAAGATGTCCTTCGGGGTGATGAACCTGGGCCCTATGCCCCCCATCTGGTTTTCAAAGTAACTCTTGGGCCCCACCCGGGGAAAACTGTCGTCGAAGTAGGTGTTACCCTCCGAGTTCTCCAGCCTTATTAGATTTCCGCCCATACCGTCCACCACGTGGAAACGGATCTTCCCGTTATCCACCAGGAAAACATCCTTTCCTTCCAGGGTTTCCCTGGTCACCTTCACTTCTCCCTTACCCATGATTATAACCGGAA
>SLLU01000081.1 GCA_007133925.1 Candidatus Halarchaeoplasma halalkaliphilum
CCGAAGATGGCTGCAATACCCGCACCCATTACCAGTCCCAGACCATCTATCACATACCATTCCGGATGCAGGTAAAGCAGGGCGGTGAGCAGGATCGTGGTCAACACTGCGAAGGCAAGGGGTAGATCGATCCATAATGCATGTGCCCATATACGGTAAGGGATGAAATGAAAATAGACTGGATAGAATACGTAGAATAGGGTTAGGGCAACAACCGCCAGTATTAGGTACTGAAGAAAGTTTCCTTTAGTGTGCTTCATCACCAGTAGCAGGGCCGCAGTAAATCCTACCAAAAAAACAACATAGATCAGAGGGTTCACTGGATCATCCACATCCTCTCCGAAGGCCCTGTATTCGTCAGGATACAGGCTCACCACGCTGATGGCCAGCATGTGGGTCAGGACCATCATGCAGGCTATGGCAACTACGGATACATGTTCCTTATTCAACTGGACCCCTCACCCACTAGGGTACCGAATGCCAGGGTTCCGCTAACGTTGTTGATACGTACTTTAACCATTTCTCCCTTGGTGGTTCCGGGAACGTATATCACGTACTTACCCTGCCTTGCCACGCCGTCCCCTTCCCGGCCGATATCCTGGATCAAAACGTCGCAAACCTCTCCCGGCCGTAAGTCTTTATCCTCTATGGCCTGGACCTTTCTCTTCTTGCCTCTTATGGGTCTGTGGGCACCGCATGCATCGCACTGCAGTATGGTGATCCGGTCTTCTTTGCTCAAACGGGTGTCCGGCTTTCCACATTCGGTACAAAGTACGTATCTTTCAACGAAATTATCTATCTTTTCTTCGATCTTCTTGGATCCCAATTTTCCCTTGAATATGATCCTTCCGCTTTCTTCTATCTCACCAGCGGTACCCAGTTCCCTCAGCAGGAACTTGAGTAATCTGTCGCTGTCACGGTTCAAGGTATCCACGATCTCCGGGAAATTTCGAAAGATGGTTGTGTTTCCCTCAACGAAGGAGTCCACAGGGGGTACCTGAAAACGTTCGTGATGGGATATTTCTTCGGGTAGTTTTTCCCTGGCCCGGGTAAGAAGAACATCGTAATCGTCAATATTGTTTTCACTCATGTTTTTGATGAAAGATACTGATGTTTAAATATGTATTGGTGTTTGGCACACTGACTATAACGGACAGGTCAAGTTTTTTATATCCACTCAAATATCCCCGTGCATGAACTTCCTGCTTTGGACATTCGTTTTGGTCATGGGTAGTGTGGTCCTGGTCAAGGGTGCGGATATCTTGGTGGAGGGGGGTGGAAAGACAGCTGCCCACTTCGGAGTGCCGGCCATAATAATCGGCTTGACACTTTTCTCATTCGGGTCTACATTGCCCGAACTGGCCTCCAGCATCACTGCGGCCACGAAGGGCCGGGGGGCCATACCCATAGGGAATGTGGTGGGTTCCAACATCGCCAATATACTACTGGTCCTGGGTGCCAGTGCCATGGTCCGACCCATAAAGATAAAACGAAGCATACTGAAGAGGGAGATCCCAATGCTCTTCGTTGCCATGTTCCTGCTGGTAATCTTCGGAGCCAACGGTAACATATCCGGTGTGGAGGGTATTATATTGTTATGCGTTTTGATTTCATATCTGGCATACCTGTTCGTTGACACTTACAGAAGCCCGGGAAGGCGTGAAGCAGCGGTAAAACAGACCCCTGTTCAGTTCAAAAAGAATATTACGATCATAGTTATTGGAATAATTGGGGTGATCATCGGTGCCGAGTTAATCATAAGGGCTGCCGAATTCTACATCGTAGAGTTCGGTATATCTGAGGGTATAGTCGGCCTTTCCATAATCGCTCTGGGAACCTCCCTTCCTGAATTGGTCACTGCGGTCACTGCTTCCAGGAGGGGTGAAGGGGACATATCCCTGGGGAATGTGATAGGTGCCAACATATACAACATACTCCTTGTTCTGGGCATATGTGCGTTCATACTTCCACTGGATTTTTCCTATGAATTGTACATCAGCGTTCTTATCATGATGGTGGTGACGGGGGCACTCGCTCTTGCTTCATTCACCAATAGAACACTCTCCCGGGTTGAAGGTGCGTTAATGGTAACGGGATATGTTATCTACGTAATCTATCTATACGTACCCTTATGATATATTCAAGAAAAAACTGGATAAGATTTGGTAGCTGCTAGAAAACATATTTAATACCTTTACATTATACGGTATCGCATTGCCAAGAATTGTATTTCCCACCGGTGTCAAGATTCAAGAGAAGAAAGGGGTGGGCAAGCTTCACCCGCTCTTTATGAAATTGAACAAGTACACGTTCAATGGTTATTTGCGACTATCCCAGGGGGACTCCGAGGGATATGTGACCATAAAGGAAGGGGTTCCCAGGAACGCCCTCTTGTACTATGACGGCGAAGAAGTTCTGGGTCGGGATGCCCTGGAAAGGATCATGCAAATGGATTCCCGGGAAGATCTTCGGATAGAGGTCCACACCAACATAGATATAGATAAGCTCGTCAGCTCCTCCGGCGGGGAGTTGACCGATATATCCCTGGATGAAAAAGATGTTGATCAAGAGGCGAGTAAAGAACATGTGGGCATTTCCGACGAGGTCGGACCGAAAAGCACCAAGGATAGTCCTGAAGAACAACAGCGGAAATTGATAGAACAGGAACTCAAAAAATCCGATATCAGGGAAAGGGAGATCGGTGTGTACGACATGCTCATCAAAGAGCGTAAAGGTATACCCTATACCGAGCCAGAGCCCTTTCCGGAAAGATACACCTTCGAGAATTTCATAGTGGGTCCCAACAATAAGTTCGCCTATGCCGCCGCCCTGGAGATAAGCAAAACACCCGGTGGTAACTTCAATCCGTTTTTCATCAACAGCGCTTCCGGTCTCGGAAAGACCCATCTGCTTAAAGCCATAGGGCATTCCGTGCTGCAACAGTATCCTGGCACAAAGGTCGAGTACACAACCACCATCAATCTGTCTGCCCAATTTTTCCAGAGTCAAGACAAGCTGAAATCCCGATTTCAAGATGTGGATGTGCTGCTTCTGGATGACATCCAATACCTGGCGAACCAGCCGGATATACAGGACATGGTGGACTTTGTGTTGCAGACGGTGAAAGACAGCGGAGGACAACTCGTTATCACGGCCGATAGACCTCCCGAAGAGATACCGCTTCTCTCTCCCCGTTTGGTCTCTCGATTCAAGTCAGGACTCGTGGTGGAGATCAAGCCACCCGTACTAGACACCCGGCGGGCGATCTTGAAAAAGATCGTGGATAGGTATGATATGGACATATCTGATGAGGTGATTGATTATATCGCCAGATATGTAAAAAAGAGTGTGCGGGAGCTGGAAGGTGCCCTGAACAGGATACTGGCATTTTCTACCTTGTTCGATGAGGACATAACCCTGGAAGGGGTCCGTGAAAGCCTATCCCCCTATATCGACTTATCTCATATAGGTATGGATATAACCTTCGTTACTGGTAGGAGCTATCTTATAGAGGCCAACCGTGCCGAGTTCGCATTTCATGTCCTCAAGAGTATTTCTCATGGTGGGGAAGTGAACATCTTTTCACGTATGAATCCCCAGAGGATATCGGATGAATACGGCTTCAAGGACGCTAACATATATTGGCTTACCGCCACGGACAGTGATGCCTACGAAACGGTACCTCCCAATCTCGAAAGTTTGACTTGGCATCTTGAGGAGAAATTCAAGGGGAAAACCGTCGTTCTGTTGGATGGTATCGAGTACCTCATAGGTCAGACTGGCTTTGATGCCACCATACAATTCGTTCGCCATATAGTCGATACGGTTTCAGAAAAGGATACGATATTTCTGATGACGATATCTCCCGATGCACTGGAAAGAAAACAGATCAGCATTTTAGAGCGCGAAATGGAGGTTTTACATGAATGATGAGAATGATAAAACGGAAGACCTAACATTGCAGTCAAAGGCATTCACGGCCTTCGATGAAGGACTGATGCCAGCGGATCTGGTGAAGGAAAAGATCTGTACCATATCCCAGGCCCAGGAACTGTACGAGAATTACCTTGAATTTCAAGGTTATGAAGTCCCCGAAGAGCTAATGATGGCCAAATTGCTCACACAGATAGGTCTCCTGGGAAGTCGTCTTGCAAGGATCGAGATCAAGCTTCTCAATTCCATGTTACTTCCCAAAGCCATAAAATGCCAGGAATGTGATCATACCGGTGCCTATGGGATCGGAGTGGTGTGTCATAGGTGCGGGCAGGTCGATGTTTACACCCCTTCGGACATGGGCGAAGAGATACTAAAGAACATCCCCATTACCGGTTTCAGACCCTGGGAAGAAGAGGATTGAACCGGCAGATGTTGCACTGCGGAAAATTTATTTAAACCACCTCGTATTGTTGAACCCATGGCATGCAAACAGACCTCATTTCAGGACTTCATCGTCAAGGAGTTACCTCTGGAAGAGTGCATGACCGAGGAAGAGAGGATAGACTTTATAAGAGAGCACGGGACCGATACCATGAGGCGGGGATTGGATTCTGTGCTCCAGGGAAACAAGTATAAACCCAAGCGAGAGGAGATGTGGGATGTTCGATTGCACCGGGGTAAAAAGATGGTCAAAAGGATCCTGGAAACAAGGGATTAGTCAACCTACTTTCGTATGAGCATCACTTTGTATCTTTTAGTTAATGCGGTGAAGACACCTGCACCCGCTAGCCAGGGGGATATCATGGCTGCCGAGATACCTGCGTTGAGAGGTATGTCCAGAAGGATGTGGTCGTCCTGATCCTTCACTATCACATGCCGGGTTTTACCCTCTTCGATCACGTCGCTCAACTTTCTCAACAACTCCTCGGCATTAACGAAGAAAATGTCCGCTTCCGGCCAGTTCAACCTGGCGCCGCAGTGCATGCAGTAGGAAGCACTGTCAGGGGAGTCCATCTCACACCTTTTACACTCCATGATTGTTCACTCACGTATCAAAGAGACGGTAGTTTAAATAATTATAGTGTAAGGTCTCTGTCCCTCCGTTTTCGCGTTCGGGATTATGTATATGATATCTGTTTGGATTTCTACAATGTATACCAACGTCCTGATTCGATATCTGTCATGAAGGTGCATTCACCCTGATTATTCGACAGGTACTTTCATGATCGAGTTCATGGGTGATGTGGTAGAGATATATACGTGGGAAGACCTGCACAACATTCGTAATGACCCTGCTGGGGATTATAGGCTGATGAACGACCTTGGACCGGAGGATGAGGGGTATGATGATTACGCTTCCGAGAACGCAGATAACGGTTCGGGTTGGCTGCCTGTGGGTGAACGATATTGGGATGGTAGTCAATGTATCGAACACCCGTTCGAAGGCGGTTTTGATGGGCAGAACCACACCATAACCGGATTGTACATCGACCGCACGAGCACCGACTACATAGGTCTTTTCGGATTTGTTGGAGAAGACGTGGAAGTTCGAAACGTTGGTGTGGTTGATGTAGACGTGACTGGTGATAATCGTGTAGGTGGGCTCATGGGATATAACTGGGGTACGGTGAAAAACTCGTATGCAACGGGAGACGTGAGCGGCGACTGGTATGTAGGCGGTCTCGTGGGAGAGAACGATGAAGGTAGTGTTGACAACTCGTATGCTACCGGAAGCGTGAGCGGTGAGGTGTTTGTAGGCGGACTAGTTGGATGGAATGAAGGCACGGTGGATAATTCTTTTTGGGACATCGAAACCTCCGGGACAACATCGAGCGATGGTGGCGTAGGCAAAACCACTGCAGAGATGATGGACATAAACACCTTCACCGATGTGGGTTGGGATATGATCTGAGTGGTCAATACTGACTTCCGTAACACCAATTACATCTGGAATATAGTTGATGGGGAGACGTATCCTTTCTTGAGTTGGGATGGGGGTATTTATGAGTCATCTAAACACGGATTGACCACACAATCCACTGATGGCGGAGAGGTGACCACGCCCGGTGAGGGCATACACACCTATGACTATGGTGAGGTCGTGGACCTGGTAGCAACTGCCGATCCTGGGTATCGCTTCGTTGAATGGACTGGAGACATAGGTAGTATGGCAGATCACCGTTCGGCAGAGACCGATGTAATAGTAGAAGGTAACCATACTATAACCGCTCACTTCGCTATCGATGAACATGATCTGACCATCGGTAGCACCGAAGGAGGGTCTGTAACCACGCCCGGTGAGGGAACACACACCTACGACTACGGCACGGTCGTGGACCTTGTTGCGACCCCCGATACCGGTTATCATTTCGTTGAATGGACCGGTGATACAGGTACGATAGCAGATCCGAGTGAAGCGGAAACAACTATCACCATAGAAGGCGATCATACCATAACCGCCCACTTCGCCATAGATGAACATTATCTGACCATCGGTAGCACCGAAGGAGGGTCTGTAATAACGCCCGGTGAGGACACATTCACCTATGACTACGGCACGGTCGTGGAAATTGTTGCTATGCCCGCTGCTAATTATCACTTCGTTGAATGGACCGGAGATATAGATACGATAGCAGATCCGAGTGAAGCGGAAACAACTATCACCATAGAAGGCGATCATAC
>SLLU01000041.1 GCA_007133925.1 Candidatus Halarchaeoplasma halalkaliphilum
GTGCCAGGGGCCGGATCCAGGGCAAGATACGGTCAGTGGAGAAAAGGCTGGGCCGGGATGTGTCCAGCATAAGCGGGTGAGATCGGTACATACGGTCTTTTTCTGCTTTTAAAGGGAACCTTGGGGTGTATACAGTCCTTACGTTTTTTCTATAGAGCAGTTATACACTGACTCCAAGTAGAGCATAGACCCTTTCCAGGAGATCTTGGGAAATTTGCATCTTTTCCACAGCTCTGTTGTACAGCTTGAAAAAGTTGAAAGGCTCCTTCACAAGAGAGATCAATTCAGCCCGTGAAACTGCGGGGGAGGAATCCATGGTCCGGACCATGCTTCCGGATAGGAAGTGACCCGGGGGAAGCCCGATGCCCTTCTGATCCATGGTGAAATCGTAGTACGATGTTGATATCTCCTCCAGGTTACCGGAAAGTATCTTGTCCATCAATACCTCCAGGTCAATGAGGATCTGGTCCGAGGTCTCCTCGTATAGATGGATCAGCTCGTCAAGCTCACCGTACCCTTTGGTAATGGCCTGTGGAGAGCAGAAAGCGTTTGCTAGTCCTTCTTTCACCGTGTAGGTGAAAAGGTCCACGATGTACTTTTTCCGCGGATCCTCCGAGGACCTTAACCCCTGTATAACCGCATCCTTAGTCCACCAGTACTCCGCTCCCATGTGGTGGAATTCGTGGGAAAAAGATTCCAGAGATACCACGGACAGATCAAAATAAATCAGCGATAGGAAAATGGTATCCTGTTTGAACATGCCTCCGTTGTAACCGTCTACGGTCACCACCATGACCGGGTCCAACCTTGTATCCTCGGGTAGATATTTCAATGCGATATCCAAGGTCTCGTCCCAATCATAGGATGTGATCCCGTCCATGATCCGGCGCATCCCGTCAGTTTCCCGGAGTGCCTTTTTCAAACCGAAGTGGATCCTTTCCTCCCAGAGACCCAGTTGGTGTTCCGGCTTACCAGGAAGTGCCTCCAATATTATTCGGACCTTTTCTTCCACCACTGACACATTCCCGTATGCCTTCAACCACAATTGTAGATCCGGGTGTGACAGTACCTCAGAAAGGTTTTCACTCCCATTTTCCAAACGGTCCAGTAAGACGCGACCCCTTCCGTCCTGATATCCATGTATGATTAACGTACAAGGGATATAAAATCCTATCCGGGAATAACGGGATCTCACAAAACTGGTAAATAGTGATGCTGGACCTCCTGTCCCCCTCGTTGTGATCCGTAATCTGGACCTTTTGAGCTTCGAAATCTTCCGGTTTCCAGGGACAGTTCCCATGTACCGGATCTATGGGTGTTGATAACATCTATTATCCTGGGCGATGGTGTGGTAGTTACGTGGAACTCGAAGGCCGAACACAAGGATACATAGGAAGGCGAGTAGATGCCGGATGCCACGCACAAGATGTTCGAATTAACGAACATTTGTTTAAATGATCTGTGCTTTTGTGCCTTTCCAAGAGTAAATATCTGGGAGAAAAGTACAGAACCTTTTTATGCTGATCGTCATCTTGAAAGAGATAACTACGAACTCCAGGATGGTAAAGATGGAAAAGGAATTTTATCGGGAACACGGGCCGATCACAGACCCGGGGGGATATGCTTACCTGTATGAAGGGTTACCCCGGGTTGTGGGGTCTTTATGCTCTATGATCCAAGGTTTGATGGTTCATCGTGAGTCGGTAGGGCTTCACGGCGGAGAAACAAGAAATGGGAAAGACGTAGATGTGGATCACAGAAAGGTGGAAAGACTGCTCGAAAAGATAACAGGACTAAATGACAGCCCTCTATCCATTGAAAGGGGGATAGAAGAACGAGCGAGGGTGGTGTGTCGAGACTTTTCCGTCCTCCTTTGTTCCATGCTGAGGCATGGAGAGATACCGGCCCGTTCTAGATGTGGATATGCGGTGTATCTCACAGATCCTGATAGAGATTTTGTTTACGATCACTGGCTGTGTGAATACTGGGATGGTGATAGGTGGATAAGGGTGGATGCTGAGATAGACCAGCTGGAGTTGGACGCATGGACAAGAGGAGATGTGGATCCCTTAGATGTGAGTCCCGATCTGTTCATGGGTGCGGGAGATGCTTGGAAGGCTGTGAGAGAGGGTAGGTACGAGGAACACTATTTTGGAGAGCCAGAATCACATTACAATGGATGGAGGCTGTTGAAGATGCAGCTTTTACTCGATCTGGCCTGCTTGAATAAAAGAGAGATGCTCGCTACGGATACATGGGGCCTTGCTGAGAAGGATTATGAAGAATTGAACGAGAAGGAACTGGGGCTGTTGGATGAAGTTGCGGATCATCTAGATGATTTTGACGAGATGCGAAACCTGTATGAAAGCAATCCGGAGCTAAGGCTCGATCGTGTTGATATGTGATCATTTCGTTCTGTTTTTGGGGATAAAGGAGGCCTTCGATGACTGATCAACAAATCTTACTTATCTCGGATTTAACCCTGGCTAAAGCATTTTCCTTCGGAGGGACATTTTCCATCAAGCTGCTCAGATCCTTATCCCATCTTTTTGCCAGCTCTTCGCATCTGTCGTAAACAACCGAAGGTTCAAGGGAGAGATGGTAAAATTTCAGTTTCTTTTCTACCATATCCCTATCGAGACTCGCTCCGTGTTCTATCAACATGTACAGGTCGTAAAGGTCCCTCACCTTATCCCTGGTCATCACCGCACGGATCTTTTCTGCGACTATCTCATCTCTGTCCATCACCCTGACCACATAGGGGAGCACATCTTTGTATGGGGGGTTTATCTCTTGGACTTCCGGGTCCATAAGGACTTCTTCTCTTCTGCTTATCTCCACCCGGATGGTACAGATACCTCTGTTATTTCGGTATAAAGGTCCTCGTATCTTCACCCGGAATCCTGCGGTCATCTCCGTATCCGTTAGATTGTCTGTTCCCACTGGAAAATTATAGGATTCTATGGCTCTGACCACATTCTCGGCGATGGTCCCTATGGAAATCTCCTTGTCTTCCGTAAAATCCAGATCTTCACTGAATCGCGACAGCAATCCCACCTTTTGCAGGGCCGTACCACCTTTGAACACCAGATATGACCCCCATCTTCTCGAAAGGGTGTTCAGCACGACATGTTGAAAATAATCCTTCTCCACATGACCCAGGGAGAAGGCTGTCACGCCGATATACTTTTTGAGTTCTTCTCTATTCATGGTTACCACCTGTATCCTTGATACTTTTTACCTCCGCTGTGTTATCTATCACCCTCCACTTCGGATCGTAAGTTCCTCTACGGGGAAATGAAGGGTCCAGGGGAACGTAGGTTTTGGAGATATCCATGGGTTCTGATTCTATGCCTTCTTGGCTCAACAGATAACCAAGGCGTTTGATGACCACCTGCTTTCCACATCTCCTTGCATATTCCATGGCCTTTTTACCGTCTATCCCGTCTTTGATGACCTCAACCACCTCTCCCAGGGGGACATAGTCATTGAACAACAGGCCGTCGACCACTGCTTTTTCTTTCCGGGCGATGAATGCGGTTTTACCGTCTATATATACCTTATCCATACCGTACAATAATGATCCACTTGTTTTTATGAAGCGTAGTCGGTATCTTCCGGTTTCCAGGGACAGTTCCCATGTACCGGATCTATGAGTGTTGATAACATCTATTATCCTGGGCGACTGTGTGGTAGTTCCGTGGTACTCGAAGGCTGCCCACAGGGATACATAGGAAGGCGAGTAGATGCCGGATGCCACGCACAAGATGTTCGAAGACGGCAAACAATAGTAGCCCCTTTTCACCCTCACCATGGTTCCCTCACGGGCCAATCTGCTCAATAGTACCCTGGAACTCTCTATGGTTTGATCCGATATGGCCGATATCTGAGAGGGAGTGAACACGGGGATGCTGGATGATTCCAATCTTTTTACCAGGGTCAGTCGATCCATCATATGGTAGATCATTGTCGGCGTATATATGTGTTTTGTTGGTTGTAAATTAACAATAATGTAATTATGAGGGAACAAAAGACATATCTTCGGCGGGAAATATGCTTTGATTACTTTAACGAGAAGGCAGTGATCTCATGGACGGAATCGTTATAACCCATGATAACTATCTCGAGATCATGTGTGAAAAGGAACCGTCAATGGAGGGATGGGAGGCACTTTACGATGCTACGAATAACGATACCGGTATGGACCGGTTCAATATGCCCACGAACAGATACCCCCTCGATGATTTCGAGGGGTTTACACCCAACGAGATGCACGGCCTTCTCTACACCCCCTACGACGATGAAAGATCTCCTCTTTACATCGATCCGGAGCTAGATGACGAGCGAGTGGATGACGTTAGGATCTGCCGACACGTGAAGAAATATTTGGGTATGTTGAGGGAGCGTCAGCCGTTGAAACTGACCGCCAAAGGAAACCTACCAAGAAATTTTTGTAGGGAACTCTGTGAAGCGGATATTCTGGAAGGCGACAGATCCGCCTTCGAACATCGTTCGATAATGAGAGAAGAGGCGTCTTACTACATACATTTCATGAATGTATTCACACAACTCATTGGATTCTCATCTATGGATAAAGGGTACGTATCATCGACCGAAAAAGCCGAGGAATATCTGGATAGTAGATCACCTTCGGAATGGTTCACGCATCTTTTCAAAGCTCATACTGAAAAATTCAACTGGGGGTACAGTGACTACTATTCTGAGGCGGAGATCATCCAGGGTGGTTTTGGTTTTTCAATATTCCTGGTTCAGAAATATGGTGATGAGCCCAGTGAAGTTAAATTTTATACGGATAAATTCCTGAAAGCATTTCCATCGGTTCTGAGTGAGTTCCCGGACAAGGGATCTACTTCAGGAAAGAAACTGTTTGGATATTGTTATGAAACAAGAACGTTCGAGCGTTTTTTAGAAAGGTTCGGATTGATTGAATATTCGGGGGCAGAAGGAATTTTTTCCATGGATAGATCCTTGGTGAAGAAGGACCTCATCGACCATGTTTTCAAGTGGAAGGTCTTGTAAATACAGTTCCTGTCTTGCTTTGCATTATCTGTTGTACGGTCAATTATCTCGAAGGGGTGGCATAACTCTCCAGGGTACGCAGCAGCAAAAGGATACTACCGTTTAAGCGTGTCAAAGATTATGTCAAACAACATATATGCTACAAAACTTAGTTATTTTGTATGCCGTATAACTTATATGTTGTAAAACTTACTACCTTCCATGGCCGGGATACCGTTCAAATACGGAAAACCGGAATGGTCCCTTGCTTCATGGACAGAGAAGGCGAACTTGAAGAGCTGTTTGTAGCGGAGCGAACAAAACCTTTCATTTGTGTTGTTAGAACTTGTTCTGACAACGTTCGGTGAGCCCCCTCATCTCGCTCTCTTCGAGGGTGAGATGACCTGTGGGCATCAAAACAGATAACGTTCTTTCATTAAAAGATACTAAACGTCTTGTGGATCATATCTCGCTTAAAAATTCTCTGGGTGAAACGATAGCTATCCCTCTAAATTGGTGTAACTTTAATAGATGGTCATCTCCGGATATGATATAGTCTGCACAAGCTTCTACTGCACATTCCAAGAACTTGTTGTCATCAGAATCTTCCTTTATTATGTTAATTTTCTCTTTTGGTTCTACCAATATGGAATTTGCTAATAGTACTTCCAAAAATTGATCTTTTTCCTTTTCTTTAAATTTGAACTTAGGGTAATCCATGACTGTCATCAGTTCTTCTATGATCGGTTTTGTTATGAAATTGATTATTGTCCCTTCAACGGATAGATCCAGGCATTCTTCGGGAGGACCCGATCAACCAACAGCAGATATCAATACGTTCGTATCAAGAACTACTTTCAATTTTCTCTCGCCCATTCTACCGCTTTCTCGACTTCGTCTTCATCGATCTCTTCCTCTTCGAACCGTCCCCTTACCTTCTTTTTTAATTCTCTGTATTCCTTTTCCAGGTCTATTTTGATCCTCTTGAAGATCACACCGTCTTTGATGGGGATCGCGATGAACTTGTCCGAAGGCTCAAGGTGTTCCTTCTCCCGTATATCTTTCGGCACGACGAGCTGCCCCTTCTTTGACATCTTTACAACATCGTCTATCATCGTTAAACAGTTAAACCGTTGAACTTTATAACATTTTCGGATAGTTGATATGGAGTTATCCTGCTTTATTTTCGAGGATAAGGTGAGACCTTCGAGTGGCTGATCAACCGATTGTATCAGAGGTTTTACAAACTTTTTCGTACAAAATATCGTTTATCCAAAACCCAGAATATCTTAATGCATCTAGGTGTTTTCTTAGACCATCGATTTTCCCCATCTTTTTTGCCTTCATTAGCACTCCTATCACACCTGTTATCCTCAGATCGTGATTCCTGGCCAATTCCCTTGCATCATATTCGTCCAACAAGATCAGATCCGCTGATTCTTGAAGAGCTAACACGATGGCTTCGGATTCACCTTGGTCAATATCTTTTAAAAAAGCCCTCTTCAGATGAGTATATTCGTTCTTGATTTGTTTA
>SLLU01000022.1 GCA_007133925.1 Candidatus Halarchaeoplasma halalkaliphilum
GGAAATACCCCACCCAGTGGACCCCGGGATACGTCCTGGAATATCACCCTGGCACCCATGGCGTTACCATCATGATTGCTGTAAGAATCGTAGGGAGGCGAGTTGCCCAGTACACTGCCGGTCACGTGGGTTCCGTGAAATACCCCTGCATCCAGGTCACCACCGGCCCCCTCGGGAACGTACCACGCCTGTATCTTTCTGTGGGTATCACCTATGGGATTCCCGTCAGGATCCGCAAATGCCTCGTGTTCCACGAACAGTTCGCTGTCCATGACCGTTATGAGCTCTCCCAGACCGATGACCCCCTGGTCCGTGACCTTCCTGTTGTTCTCCTGGTTGGTTTGGGTCACCCATGTGGCCTTTGAATTGAACAAGCTGTACTCGTTGGTTCCCGGGGCCATGGACTTCACAAAGGGCATGTTGGCCAGTAACCCTATGTCCTCCCCAGAGATATCTATGTTCAATCTGGTTCCAGAGATGGCATTCACCTCACCACCCATGGAGACCACTGTTTTGGCCACCATGGAAACATACTCTTGGTGGAACAGGTACACGTCCAAACAGACGGTACCATCTACATCCATCAGCGTATTATCGAATTTGTATGCCGGCTGATAAATCCCCACCCAGTTCACGTGATCCAACCTCTCCACTCGCCCGGCGGTCTCAGGGTCCATCTCTACTATAAAGTTGAACCCGTGCCTGAACTCGTGGAGTGTCACACCCATGTCCATGAGTTCTTCCTGCCTCTCCCTCATCACCGGGCCCACGAACTGGACTATGTAGGGGCTGGGGACACCCCGGGGATATCTTGTAACCCTGAGTTCGTCGGGTATGGATGGGGGGCCCTGGGTGGTATCGAAGGAATGGTCGTTCAGGGCCACGTAGTGAACTTGTTCCAAGATCTCCGTCCTGTATCCCTGCATCTTCAATCCATACCAGTCTTCGGGAGATACCCTAGTGAGCAGGTATCCTCCGTAATCGGCGATTACATCCGTCTGTATACCCTCAAGGTCCATTCCGTCCCTGTAAACCAGTATCACCAACTCCTCTTCGTTATGGGCCGCGGAAGTGACAACTCCCGCATGGAGTAGGGAAAGCAGCAGGCATGCGGATATCAAAGCGGTCAAAAACACTTTCTTGGCTTCTTTTTTTGATAATGTCATAGAACCAGCGCTCCTTGCTTAATACATGGTCAACCAGATAAATATACTTTTCCATGGAGGCCCATGATAGTAAAAAAAAGAAAGAAAGGGGTTTTGTGGGTGATCAATCCCGGTCGTAGTATTCCGACCAGTCCTTCTCCTCCGGATCCGCATCCCCGTCGTACTGGCTGTCCCGTACCGGCCTTTTACCAGATCTTTGACGTATTGTGAGGAAGATAGCTCCCACGGCGGCCGCCAAGAGTATCAGCAAGAACACTGGCAGGGGCCCCGTATCTTGGTCCGCCACATTCAGGGTCATTACATCGCTGTGCACCTCTATGTCATCGTCCATGCTCCTCAGCTCTATGGTGTAATCCCTGCCTGGGCTCACCTCAATGGTGAAGGAACCCTCCCAGCTCTCATCGGGGGCCAGGGTTATGAACTCGTCATAAACCATGGTCTCGGAACCCCGGGTCCTCAAGAATATCATAACCCGCTGGGTGCCCAGCTCGGACTGGGCGGTATTGATCACGTTGAACCGTACCGTAGCCCTGTTTCCTTCCATCCTGTGGTCCCTTATCCTCACCCGGAAATGGGGAGGGACACTGGGAGGTGTTCCCACTATCACCGGGACCACGTCCGCCGTATCACGGCCCCGGACATGGAGGCGATAGATATCCTCACGCACGTCTGCCGTGTCCCACAAGAAACTGCCACGATGACTCTCGCCGGGGGCCAGGGTCAAGTTTCTGAGAACATCCATCCTCACCCGGTTGACACCGAAGTAAATGTCCTGGGTACCCTCTACCATTCCTGCGTTTTCCACGGTGTACGTCACCTGGATCACATCGCCTGGCTGGAACTGTTCCCTGGGCTCGGGAGAGGTTATGGTCACACGGAAGAAGTCCCTTTCCCAGATAGGCTTACCCACGAAGATGAACACCACGTCCACGGTATTATCGCTGTGAACCGACAGCTGGTAAACGTCGTCGTGAGCGCCGAAGGTATCCCACGTGAAGGTGCCTTCGTGGCTCTCACCGGGTGCCAGGGTGAGTTCCCTGTGTACCCCCTCTATCCGACGGTCCACCCGGAAGTATATGTTCTGGGTACCTTCCTCCCTTCCAACATTACTGATCGTGTATGATACGGTGATCACATGGCCTTTGGGGAAACGGTCCCGGTTCTCCGGTTCCAGTATATCCACCCGGAAGATGGCTCGACTGACCTCGGATGTGCCCACCGCCACCTCGACCACGTCCCTCATGTTGTCACTGTGCACCGAGAGGTAATAAACTCCCCTCTCGACCCGGGATGTATCCCATGCGAAGGTACCTTCGTGGCTCTCGCCGGGTGCCAGTATCAGATCGAGGAGTACGTCAACCCGCCATCTATCCACGGAGAATACTATGTTCTGGGTGTCTCTCACTGCCCCGGTGTTCTCCACGGTATATTCCACGGTGATGATGTCCCCCCTGTCGAACCACTCGCGGTTCTCGGGTGATGTTATCTCCACGTTGAAAAACGGGCGTTCATCATCGGTGGGTCTTCCCACTATGACGGGGACCGTATCCACCGCATTATCGCTGTTGACGGACAGATAATACACACTGTCCTCTATATCCTGTATAGCCCAGCGGAAAGTGCCCCTGTGTACCTCACCGGGTTCAAGGGTCAGATCGTAGAGTACGTCCTTCCGCCACCGGTCCACGGAGAACACTATGTTCTGGGTACCTTCCTCACGACCCACATTCTCCACCAGATACTCCACGGGAACTGTGTCGCCCTGGAGGAATCTGGCCCTGGGCTCAGGGGAGACTATGTCAACCCTGAACACCGCCGGGCCGAGTTTGGAAGAGCCTATCTCCACCTGAACTATGTCCCGGGTGTCTTCGCTGCTCACAATAAGACTGTAGTAATCTTCATCGTACCCGCGGGTGTTCCATTGGAAAGTCCCCCGATGGGCTTCACCGCTGCCCAGGGTGAGATCGTATAGCACGTCGATCCGGGTGCGATCCACCATGAAAAGGATGTTTTGGGTACCTTCCTCACGCCCCAGGTTCTCAACGGAGTATCCCACTTCCACAACGTCACCCACAGCGAACCTGTCCCGATCCTGGGGGGTGAATATGTCCACATGGAAGATGGCCCTGGAGAGAGGGGGGGTACCCACTGCCACCTTGATGGCGTCCCTTGTGTTCTCGCTCCTAACGGAGAGTATATATTCTCCGTCCGATACATCGGACAGATCCCAGTAGAATTCTCCCCTGTGGATCTCACCGGCTTCCAGGCCCAATGTAACACCCTCTATCTCCGGACGATCCGCGCTGAAAATGATCTCCTGCCTACCAGAGATACCACCCAGGTTGGTTACCGTGTATTCCACCTTGATGACCCGTTGATCCCTGAATTCAGCACCATCATCAGGGGAGTTTATCTCCACCTGGAAAAAATCGTACCTGCCTTCGATCACATACTCATCATCCGCGCCCCCGGCTGCCGGTCCGAAGACCAGGAGAGAGAGCAGGAGGAGGCCCGCAACCATACATACCGTGTATTTCGTTTTCATACTTATCACCTATGAACTTGTTTTTCAGCCTATATAAAGTTCAGGCGTGATTATATCAGCTATTATATCATCCCCCGGACCCGATGTGCATAAATAATACGCACTGCATACTCATCACCCATGAAAGGCTCCCGGCGTGAGCTCACCCACGGTGAACGCATACTGCTGCATGCATCCATGTTCCATCATGACAAAGGCAGCTTCGAGGCACCCTACGCCCTGTGCCAGGATGGTATGAGCGAGATCCTGGGCATACTGAAGAACAACGTCAGCCGGGAGATAGGAAGATTGAAGGAAGAAGGACTAATAGAGGAAGAACTCGCCCGGGTAAAGGGTGCCGAGCGAAGGCGAAATATATACCAGTTGACTGCAAAGGGTGAGAAGGTTTGTGAGGAGATCAAAAAGGAGTTGTGTGGGAATGTGATCAATCTCATGGAGGACGGGGAAGTGAAACGGATATCAGTGAAAGATGCCGTGGAACGGTTGAAGAAAATTGTTCCCGACACGGACCCCTTCCACGTGACGGAATGGATGCGCACCCGGGACGTCTTGGACCCCCGGGATTTCACACCCTACCACAGAGTGGCAGGGGAAGGCAAGAAGAGGGTGGAATTGATGGCCGGCGCCCCCCTTGTGAAGTCGTTCTACGGGAGAAAGGAGGATATCGAAAAAATCGTCGGATCACTATCGGGTGAGGACGTTCCCATGGTGATCATCACCGGGATACCGGGCATAGGCAAGAGCACTCTGGCAGCCAGGGTCACCGATGAGCTGAGGGGAAAAAAATCCCTGTTCTGGCACACCTTTCAACCCTGGGATACCCGGGAACGCCTTTTGGGGGACCTGAAGGAGTTCCATAAGATGGCATCGGGAGCCCACCCGAGGGGTAAAGATACCTACGAAGTCCTCAATGAAGTTCTGAACAGCGTTCCCGATCCTGTGTTGGTTTTCGATAACTGCGAAAAGGCATCAGGGGATCTGACACAGGTATTCGGCATACTGAGGGATATGAAGAAACGGAAAGGTGGTTTCGGTGTGCTGCTTATGAGCCGTGAGAAACTATCCTTTTACGACGTCCGGGATGTGATGAACCGGGATGTAGTGGAACACGAACTGGGACCCCTGGACCAGGAGGATGTGGCTGGGATGATGGATGGGACCGAGTTCCCAAGGGAGGTTTACCTCATGACAAAGGGTCATCCCCTCTACGTGGAGATATACAAGAGGTTCGGGGGGAAAACCGAGAGCATGGACGAGTTCATAGAGAGAGAGATGTACCTTGCACTCCACGAGAGTGAAAGGGGGCTCATGAAAAAGCTGGCGGTGCTTTTGGACCCGTGTCAACGGGAGATGATATTGGATAAAGGCGAGGAGGAAATGCTCCTGAAGTTGAAATCATCCCACCTGGTGGAGGAGACCAGGGACGGAAAGCTGAGCGTGCATTCGCTGCTGAAGGATCTTATCTATGCCCGGCTTTCTCCCGTGGAACGTCAGGAACTGCATGCCCGAACGGGTCGGGCAATGATGAAGAAAAAAAGAACACCTGACCTGGAAACCCTCTACCATCTGGAGAAAGGGGGATGCTGGAAGGAGGCACTGGATATCCTGTCTATGCAGATATATGCCGTTGGTCATCTCCACGAAGAGCACAGGCGGGAGTTGCTGGAGCTTTTTCCGGATGAGCTCGTTCCCCGGGAGCATATGGCAGAGTATCACGAGTTGAAGGGAGACATACACATGGAGGCCGGGGAATGGAGGGAGGCGGTTGAGAGTTACGAGAGGGCTTTGAACCAGGGCCACCACGACCGGGAGGCGGTCATGGAAAAGATGGGGGAGGCCCAGAGGAACCTTCGCAGGTGGAAAGATGCTTTGGAGACACACAAAAAGACACTGGAGGCCTACAGGGATTCGGGTGATCGGGAGGGGGAGGTGCGGGAACTCCTAGCCCTGGGAACGGTATACAGGAAGAAGGGGGATCTGCAAAGGGCAGATAAACACTACCAAATGGCCCGGGATATCATAGAAAAGGAAGATATCCCGGATGCCCAGGGACCCCTCTTGAACAACATGGGACTGCTGCACATGCACAACGGGGACTTGACTTCCGCTGAAAAGCATTTCAAAAGGGCACTGGAACATGGTACATCAGGTATAACGTACGAAAACATGGCTGAGCTGTACCGCCGGATAGGATCTCATGGGGATGTTTTGGATGTACTGGAGAGAGCCGTTGAAACATACTCCCACCAGGCCAAGTGGAGGGACGTTTCCAGATCTTGCCTGGCCCTGGGGAAGGCCTACGGGTCCGCTGGGAAGCCGGGGAAGGCCGCCGAGACCTTCAGAAAAGGGTTGAGGAACGAGGAGATACATCGAAAAAAGGGGTTGTTCCGGGGAAAGTCTGGGCTGAGCCAGCTGGAGATCGAACTACACAGAAACCTAGCGGATGCACTAAGAGAACATGACTGGGAAGGATGTTTGGAACACAGAAAGATGGTGTTGGAGGCTTTGAGAACCATGGAAGACAGGGAAGGAGAGATGAGAGCCAGGCTCGAGTACGCCTTTGATATGAGGGACAGCGGTGATACAGGCGGTGCCTTGAATGAGTTGAGGGCCCTGGAAAAGGAGATGGAGGACCAAGAGCGGGGGCTGATAGCCTGCAAACTGGAGATGGTAAGGATATGCAGGGATACCGGCCTTTTCAAAGACGCCCTGGAAGTGGCCAGGGAAGTCCTGAAGATGTCCCGGGATGCGGGTGAAGATGCCGGAGTATCCGTAGCCAAGGAGTTGATGGACGAGATACGGGTAGCCATGAA
>SLLU01000013.1 GCA_007133925.1 Candidatus Halarchaeoplasma halalkaliphilum
CGCTATATGTACAGTCACATCGGTTACAATCTGAAGCCCACGGAGATCATGGCGGCCATGGGCCCGGCCCAGATGGACAGGATCGAATTCATGGTGTCCCGAAGGAGGAGAAACTACGATTACCTTTACGGCAAACTGAAGGGTTTCGCGGATATAATGATACATACTGCATATGATAAATCCGACCCGTCATGGTTCGCCCTCCCCATGACCATAAAGGACGGGGCGAACTTTACACGAAGGGACATAACGACCTATCTGGAGGAGAACAACATACAGACCAGACTGATTTTCGCCGGGAACATAACAAAACAATCCGCATATGAACACATGGAATTCAACGCGCCCTTCCCACTGGTGAACAGTGACAAGGTCATGTACGATTCATTTTTCATCGGAGTACATCCCGGTCTGGAAGAGGGACACATGGATTACATCTGCGAAGTGTTCGAAAAATTTTTCACGGAGGTAAAGTAAATGAAAAAATTACTGGTAACAGGTGGAATGGGCTTCATCGGAAGCAATTTCATAAGGGAATTTATTGAGAAATACGAGATCGTCAATCTGGATAAACTGACCTATGCGGGAAATCCAGCGAACTTAAAGGATATCGACGGCCATCCGAACTACGAGTTCGTGAAGGGTGATATCTGTGACGAGAAGATAGTTGAGGAGTGCATGGAGAAGGGCATCGACGCCGTGATCAACTTCGCCGCGGAAACCCATGTGGACAGAAGCATAATGTACGCCGGAGACTTCATACAGACGGATGTGTACGGTTCGTTCGTTCTTCTGGAAGCGGCAAAAAAATTTGGTATCGAACGTTTCCTGCAGATATCCACAGATGAGGTTTACGGGGAGATCGAGGTGGGACTGTTCAAAGAGACCGACCAACTGAATCCCAGGAATCCCTACAGTGCCTCAAAAACGGGGGCAGACCGGCTGGCATCTTCGTACCACAACACCTACGGCCTTTATACCGTGATAGTCCGACCTTCGAACAATTACGGGCCTTTCCAGTACCCTGAAAAACTCATCCCACTCTTCACCACCAATGCCATCGACGGCAAGAGCCTTCCCATCTACGGTGACGGCAGTCAGATCAGAGACTGGCTGTTTGTCAAGGACAACTGTGAGGCCATAGAGATGCTGCTCAGCAAGGGAAAAGCGGGAGAAGCGTACAACGTTGGGGGAGAAAATGAGCGGACCAACATGGAGATAACCAAAAAGATCCTGGAGGTGACCGGTAAGGACGAATCCATCATCAAATACGTGGAGGACCGGCCAGGACATGATAAGAGGTATGCGCTGGATAATACCAAGATCAACAAATTGGGTTGGAAACCGAGGCATGACTTTGACGAGGCTATGGAGAGGACCATAAGATGGTACATGGAAAACGAGGGTTGGTGGAGACCCATCAAATCCGGTGAGTTCAAGAAATATTACAAAGAAAAATACGGCGAATGAACGTCCATGGTCAGAATCTCGTATTACATCTCTGACCACGGTTACGGCCATGCAACCAGATCCATAGCCATCATAAGGAGGATCGCTTCATCTTTCCGTGATGTCAATATAGAGATCTCCTGTTCCGGTCCCTTGTCCTTCGTGAAAAGATCATTGGATGGGACGGAGGGAATTTCATTCCGAGATATCAGCAACGATTTTGGTTATGTGACCGATAGGGATCTTAACATATCCCACGATACCACAAGGATGAAGTACGAAAGATGGATGGATTCATGGGACGGGTATGTGGAAAAAGAGATAGGGCATCTGACCGATAACGGTGTGGATATGGTGATCAGCGACATCTCTCCCCAGCCCTTTATTGTGGCTGATGAAACGGGGATACCCAGTATGGCCATATCGAACTTCACATGGTACGAGATCTATAAGGATCTGTATCCGGATCTCCCCGGTTTGGCGGAGTTGAAAGGGGCATACGGGAAAGCGGACATGGGATTGATACTGCCCATGGAAACCGGTATGAGTCCCTTCCGAAGAAAAAAAAGGATCGGTTTGGTATCCCGAGAACCGACCACGGATTACCACTGTAAACGCGATTCCCTTGATGTTGAAGAGCAAGACGTCCTTGTATTCTTCAGTCTGGGGCGTTCGGTGAACGATGCGGGGCATGTAAGGGTGAAGGATCCCTTGGGATCCCCGGACGTTAAGTTCATCACTTTTTCAGGCTACGGCCTGGAATTTGCTGATATGATAGTCTCGGAAGAGGAGACCGAGGGGCAGGATTTTGTAAATGCGTCTGATCTGGTAATATCCAAGTTCGGCTATGGCATAGTATCAGAGACCCTCAGGTGCGGTGTTCCCATGTTGTTGACCGGAAGGGACATCATGGAAGACCGAAAGGCCCTGGCCCTTTTGGAAAAATTCGGAGTTGCCAAGAGGCTAAAAAGAAAGGATTTTTTTAAAAGAAAGTTGGACCTGGATATAGAAGAGTTCATGCACAGTTCGAAACAAAATTATGAAAAAATTCCGGAAAGGTACAGTCGGGACGGCACTATAGAGGTAGTAAAGGAGATCACTGAACTGATCTGATATCATACATCCGGATCAGGTTTTGCAAATCGTCCGAACTTGAACTCGCAATTTGACTGCATGGCCGAACCAACCAGATATCCTCCGATGAGATACACTACCAAGAAAAGTAGCCACCAAACCCCTATGTTACCAACCAGGGCTGTGAACCCGAGTATGGCGGCAAGGGTGACATCCAGCAGGATGGTCCTTCTGTGATCGATGGCCAGTTCCTTGGTGGCGAACCGGTACATTATGTAAACCTGGGACGGGATCCCGTATATGAGCAAAAATGCCAGGAAGTAAATGTTGCGGAAGTCCAGATACGCCAGGAAGCAGAAAAGCACGAAGAATACCTTCAATGTAACACCGTACAGGAAGTACGGATGGGATACCGGGATCTTTCTGTTGTTCCTGATACCAGATACGGCCGCAAGGCTGCGGACCCCCACACTCCGGTCGGCGTCAACGTCCTTAAATCCGTTTTCCCACTGGGCGAATGCTGTGGGTGCAAATATCACTATGCCTATGAATACCCATGTGTAGTACGTAGGCAGCCCGCCGATGGCGAAGGCACCGAAGAGTACGGTAAAAGAATATGATACCGAGAAGGAATAATCATAGGATAGAAGGTATCTCTTGCCACCGCTGCCGTACCACACAAGGGAGAGATAGGACGGGGGGAAACAAGCCAGCGTCAGCAGGAAGTACTTGAAATCCAAGAAAAAATAAAGGGCAAATATCATGAGCAGGGATATCAGTGTGGTGATGTAAACGAAATTTTGTGCCTCCTTCAGGGTGAGTGTACCCTCTGTAACGGGATTCCTGGAAGGCACGTATGTGTTGGAGTCTAGGACGGTGTCTCCCAATGCGATATGGACGTTCAGTGCCATGTGTGAAAAGCCTATGAGAATGGTAAAGTAGATTATATGGTACCATTGAAGAGCAGCTGTCGATGTCAGAGCTCCGCAAAGGAGGATCGTTCCTGAGGTCGTTACCCCCTGGGTTCTACCCATGTCCGCAAAAGCCCTTAGTTTTTCCAACACGATAATCCCAATCAATGTTTTGTTATATAACCATTACCCATCCATAGCAGGTTAGTACGTATAGATTATCAAAAGGGTCGAAGAAAGCTTTTTATAGACAACCCGATTTTGAGAGGACACACGGTCAAGGAGATTCACAAGTTTCCTTGTCAACCTATGAATTGTGAAGACTGTAAAGGTCGGAACGAGGTGTAAAAGATGTCAAATATATACGTAAATTTCGAGATGCCCGATGAGCTGGTGACCAAGACGTATGAAGCGGTGGAACTCGCTCGAGATACGGGTAAATTGAGGAAAGGAACCAACGAAGTAACGAAAGTTGTGGAAAGGGGTACGGCAAAGCTCGTGGTAATGGCCACCGACGTGACGCCCCCTGAGATACTCGCCCACATACCGTTACTGTGCAAGGAAAGAGATGTGCCCTATGCGTACGTACCGTCCAAGCAGGAACTCGGGGGCGCATCCGGTCTGAGTGCCCCATCCGCATCGGTGGCCATCACCGACGGCGGCAAGGGCGAGCAGATGCTTGAAGAGCTGGTCAAGTCCCTTTCAAAACTCAAGTGATATAACTTCCCTTAGTGAGGATTTAAAATGGCTGAATACGAAGGAACCCCCGGAGAGATAGTTGAGATCATCGGAAGGACTGGAATGACCGGTGAGGCTGTCCAGGTTAAGGTGAGGGTACTTGAGGGTCGCGACGAGGGACGGATCATCACGAGAAATGTGATGGGACCCGTGAAGAAGGGCGACATATTGATGTTGAGAGAAACCGCAAGAGAAGCGAGAAGCATCGGAGTTAGATGAAGATGGTAGAAGCCAGACAGTGCTCGTTTTGTGGTACCAAGATCGAGCCCGGAACAGGAAAGATATACGTCAAAAAGGAAGGTAACGTCTTCCATTTCTGCACGGGAAAGTGTAAAAAGAACATGATAGACCTCAAACGAAAGGATCGTGAGACACGGTGGACACGAAAATATGCTCAGGAAAAGGCGGTTAAGGTCTATCCCAAAAAAGATGCTAAGAAGGCAGGAAAAAAGAAGATAATCCGCAAAAAGCAGTGAGGAGATTAAATGGAAGAAACCACCTTCGCCATGTTGAAACCGGATTGCGTACAGAGGGGTATTATCGGAGAGGTGATATCCCGTTTTGAAAAAAAGGGATTGCGGATATCGGCCATGAAATTGGTCGAGGTCAGCGAAGAGACCGCTGCAGAGCATTACAAAGAACATGTGGGAAAGCCATTCTACGAGTCCCTATTGAGTTATATCTCCTCGGGTCCCGTTGTTACCATGGCCCTGACCGGGGATTCCGCCGTTGATGTGGTCCGGAAACTTGTGGGTAAAACGGATCCGAAAGTTGCGGATCCTGGAACCATCCGTGGCGACTATGCCATGGATGTATCCCGGAACATAGTCCATGCATCTGATTCCCCGGAAAGTGCCATACGAGAATTGGGTATCTTTTTCCAGGAAGAAGATTTCGTGGATTACCGTAGAGTCGAAGAAGAATGGATATACTCCTGAAGTGGGAGATGTGGTTTTAGACGTTACACATGATACACCCCGGTAGGAGGGTTTTTCAATTATCGATAGTCCTACGGATCATATGACAATTGACCGAAATGTTTAAATCATTTGGTAACCATAGTACATTTGTCGGACGTATATCATATGTACGTCAGACTAAAAATACATAGGTGCCAATATGGCGTCAGACACAAAAAGGATCACGGTTAGGATTCCGACGGAGCTTTCGGATGGGCTTGACAGACTAGTTGATAAAGGGGATTTTTCCAACGTGTCCGATGCCATCAGGACCGCCATAACAAATCTCATCGAGGAAAAAAACTCCCCGGAACACATATCCAAGGTTACTGTGGAGTTCCCTAAAAAGAACGTTGACGATATCGAGACCCTGATCCAAGAAGGGGACTCCGTGAATGTGGATGATGCGATTAGGACCGCAGTCCGGGAATACATAAAAGACAGGGTAGAACAGTATAAAAAGCATAAGATGCAAGCTTGAAACCGGACGGTAACGCCTATGACAAAGGTACCAGGTGGCATGAAAAGATGGTCGCAAAATATTATTCAACAGGGCTGGATGACGCTCCAGATTTATCGGTTTTGGTCATAGGTGTAGGAGGGGCTGGTTGTAACACCATCAATAGATTGAGTAACCTGGGAATATATGGTGCGGAGATCATAGCTGTCAACACGGACAAGGAGCACCTGATAAACATGAATGCGGACTCCCGGATGCTTATAGGTAAAGAGATCGCAAGGGGAAGAGGCGGAGGTGGTGACCCTCAATACGGTGAAAAGTGCGCTTTGGGTGCTGCGACCGGATTCAAAAAGTTATTCAAGGAAACCGATCTGGTTTTCGTGACCTCTGGACTCGGGGGGGGGACGGGGACCGGGGCGGCACCGGTGATATGCGAGATCGCCGAGAGGTGCAAATGCATGGTGATAAGCATAGTCACCATGCCATTCTCATTTGAACAGTCCCATAAACGAAAAGTGGCACTTTCGGGCCTGAGAAGGATCGAACGGTATTCCAACTCGACCATAGTACTGGAAAATGATACACTCATGAAAGTGGTTCCCAACGTTCCGGTGGACGAGGC
>SLLU01000049.1 GCA_007133925.1 Candidatus Halarchaeoplasma halalkaliphilum
ATTTGAAATATATCGTTAAACACTTCTTCAATGAATTTAGTGAAAGGCTAAGTTTTGCAAAAAGTTGGATTCAAAAATTCTGCCCAACAATTGGGCAATGGTTATGTCCGGCACTATAATCACATCTTGTACCTTTAATAGTGTGCTCAGCACTTATAAGTTTTACGGGTAGATAAATATCCTGCAGCCATCAAATTGATGAGTTTGGAAAAATTATTTAAATCGCCCATCACTTCGAATGGAAATAGATCAGGTGGTCATGATGCAGTACCGTAAATTCAAAGGATTGAACTGGAAACCCTCGGCCATGGGATTCGGTGCCATGAGGCTGCCCTTCAAGGAAGAGGACAGGGGGGCCATAGTCGAGGACGAGGCTATGGAGATGATACGGAACGCTATAGACCATGGTGTCAACTACATAGACACCGCATGGCCCTACCACGACGGGAAGAGTGAGGAATTCCTTGCTAAAGTATTGAAAGATGGCTATGGAGAGAAGGTGAAGATAGCAACAAAACTGCCTTCCTGGGAGATAAAGGAGCCGGGAGATCCCGATAAGTACTTCGAGAAACAGCTGGAAAGGTTGGAGGTGGAGCACATCGATTTCTACCTGCTCCACGCCCTGAGCAAGAAATCCTGGGACAAGTACCGGGAACTGGATATATTCCAATGGCTGGAGGAGAAGAGGGATGAGGGGAAAATCGACCACATAGGCTTCTCGTTCCACGATGACCTTGCCCTATTCAAGGAGATAGTGGATGCACATCCGTGGGATTTCTGTCAGATACAATACAACTACTTTGACCAGCAGTTTCAGGCCGGTAGAGAGGGACTTCGGTACGCTTACTCCAAGGGGTTAGGTGTCATCATAATGGAGCCTCTGAGGGGTGGTATGCTGGCCAGGGAACCCCCGGAACTCGTCAAAGATATATGGAGCCGTTCCGGCCGTAACTGGGGTCCTGTGGAATGGGCCCTACGGTGGCTGTGGAACCAGGAAGAGGTGTCCCTGGTACTGAGCGGTATGAGCACTCTGGAGCAGGTCAAGGAGAATGTTAGGATCGCCGGGGATTCCACCATCGGCCATCTCACCGATGAGGACCTGAAGACGGTGGATATGGTGGCGAAAAAGTACAGGGAACTGTCCCCGGTGGACTGCACCGGATGCAACTACTGCCTACCATGCCCCACGGGAGTTAATATACCCCATAATTTTGCTCTCCACAATCAAGCCGAGATATACGACGAGCGGAAGTCAAAGAGGGAGAGCTATCACAAACAAAAAGGATCTTCAAGAGCGAGCGGGTGTGTGGAATGCGGTCAATGTGAGGAACGCTGCCCCCAGGGACTCAATATCATGGAACTCTTGAAAAAAACCGCAGAGTACTTCGAAAGATGATAGACGAGAAAAGGTTTACTGGGAGATAGGGGGAAACCAAAACATACCCAACGGATCACGCCGGATGAGTTTTTTTGCCGTGGCGATAATGCCGAAATATCTTCTTTGCCACCATGACCAGAAGAAAGGCAGAGCCCGCCAGCATGACGATGGTTGCCCCGGCTATGGAGTCCCTGGCAAAGGATATCACCAATCCCATGAACACGAAGAGAACGGAAAGAGATGTGGACACGATGATAATCTTCTTCAAATCGTAGGTGAACTCCCCGGCTATGGATGCCGGTATGGCCAGCATGGCAATAACCAAGATAATCCCCACGAACCTGATTAGCACCACCACGGACAGGGCCACCATGACCAGGAGAGTAAGATATATGGCATGGCTGCTAGCCCCGACACTTCGGGAGAATTCCTCATCGAAACATACCGCCTGCAGTCGCGGATACAGGAGCACCGTTACCACCACTATGGAAAGGGTAGTAAAGAGCATCAGATAAAGGTCCGATGTTCTGAGCATGATGATGTTACCGAAGAGGAAACTTGATATGCTGATGGGATAGCCTGGTGTGATACTGATGAAGAAAGCGCCCAGGGCCATCCCCACCGCCCATACGATGCCTATGGCGGTGTCCTCCCTTTGTATGGTCTGACGCCCTATGGCACCTATACCCAATGCGGAAGCCACTGCGAACACAGCGGCACCCAGGAGGGGGTTCAATCCCAGGAAAACCGCCATCCCAACACCCCCGAAGGACGCATGGGATATGCCGCCGCTTATGAACACTATCCTTTTGACGACAACAAAAGTGCCTACCAGACCGAATATGACCGATGCCATCAGTCCCGCAAACAGTGCATTGCGCATGAAAGTGTATCCGAATATCTCCAAGAGATAATCTATCATTTCACTGACCCTCCTCCGATCCCCATTGAAACACCCTGTGGGGATGCCCGTGGGCTATCAACTCCACGGGACACTGGTATGTGGCTTCCAGCATCTCGGTTGACAGTTCCCCGGTACCATGGTAGATGAACCTTCTATTCAGGCAGGCGATCTTTTCCACGTAGGAAGATATCACACCGATGTCGTGGGAGACCAGTATGACGGTCATGCCCTTTTTGTTAAGATCACCCAGCATATCGTAGAGGTTGTTCTTTACCTTCTGATCAACACTAGCGGTGGGTTCGTCAAGTAGCAAAATCCCGGGGTCCGATGCCAGGGCCCTGGCGATCAACACCCGCTGGTGCTGTCCACCGGATAATCTGGATACGTGATCGTTCCTGTGATCATACATCTCCACCATCTTCAATGCCTGGGAGGCCTTTCTCCGGTCCTTGGAGGTGTAAAATGGCCTTAGACCCATCTTCCCTAAACGCCCCATGAGGACCACATCCCAAACGCTGATGGGAAATTTTGGATCGAAATTGCTGTGCTGTGGAACATAACCCATGTATCTTCTTGCCTTCCTGGGTGTGTGACCGAAAATTTTCACGGTACCCCGGTCGGGAGGAAGAAGGCCCAGAAGGGCCCTGAGCAGAGTGCTCTTTCCACCACCGTTGGGGCCGATAATCCACAGAAAATCCCCTTCCTCAAGGTAAAAATTTACATCCTGGAGGATATTTATTCCCCCCAGGGTGACGCAGAGGTCCTTGACTTCCACTGCTTTTTTCTCCATTTCAACTCTCACCGAAGGCTTCAATTAAATTAAGTGCCACTTCCATCAGGTTATCAGTGTAATCCTCTGCCAGGGGATTCAAGGTCAGAACGGAACCGCCGATCTCCGCGGCGATGGCCTCTGCATTACTTTTGTCGAATTGGGGAGACACGAACACCACCGTTATACCCTCATCCTTGGCCTGATCTATGATGGCCGCTAGTCCGGCAGGGCCCGGCTCCTTTCCCTCGTGCTCTATGGCCACCTGTTCCAGGCCGTACTCACGGGCGAAATAGTTGAAAGATGGATGATAGATCAAGAAACGGCGGCCGTGATGGGGTTCCAGGAGAGCTTCGATTTGGTCATGCATCTCAATAAGCTCGTCGATGTATGCCTGGGCATTTTCACGATAGTACTCTTCGTTCCCGGGATCAATCTCGATTAACTTTTCCAAAAAATTTTCTATCATGGTACGGGCGTTGACGGGTGATAGCCATATGTGCGGGTCCGTTCCCTCGTGGTGATGATGGTCGCGAACGTCTACCTTTATGGAAGGGGATTCGTACGCTACGTCGTCCCCGTGCATGAGTTGAAATACCACATGGGCATGGCCGGTAGCTATACCCTTTATGTGAACGTGATCACCATGGGAGTGGGTTTCCACGATATCATCTCCCGTCTCTATGCGCACGTTCATCTGATGATCTTCGTCATGTCCCAGGTCTATATCACTATCATTGTGGTAGAAACGGGCACCCAGGGATACATGTTTACCCAATTCGATATCCGGTAAGGAACCGTGCCAGTGGTCTCCATGAACATGGGCCACTTCCTCACCAGTCCCCCTGTTGATTATCTCCAGCTCGTAATCGTTATCGTGCAGAAGGGTAAACGTGGAGAGATGTTCATGGGGGCAGCAACCGTTCTCAAAATCGAGGAGGGGGACACCTTTTGAACCATCCACAACCGTCATATCCTTGTTCTGAGCGATCAATGTGTCCATCCAGATCTCTTCGAACTCCAGGCCCGAACCGACCTTGAAGTATATGTCAGCCCGGGATAACTCCGCCAGCTGAGAGGGCTTGGGTTCATAGGTATGGGGGTCCTGTCCGGGAGGGACCATGACCGTTACCCCTATGCGCCCGCCGCCTATGGCCTCCACCCATTCCCTCTGGGGAGGGATGGTCACCGCCACTGACACATCATAATCATCTTCCTGGTCCAAACATCCCACTATGAACACAGAGGAGAGGACCAGCATCGAAACCAGTATCCATATCATCGATTTTTTTTTCATGATAACACCACCGTCACTGCATCTTGAACATCCTTTGGTACCAATGGCATTCGACCAGGGTCTCTGGCTCATAGTAGGGTTCTATGCAACAGCCGCAATCGCAACTGAGTTCCTCGCCGTACTTATCGTTCACCCTTTCCATCAAACGGGTACTGATCAAGGGGTCCAGGGCAGAGGATTCGTGGCACGCCTCTTCTGGATCCATGTCCAGAGATGTTTCGAGGAACTTTTCCATGAGATGATGTTTGAGTGTATCCTTCTGAACCACATCCACACCTCTACTGTTCAGCAAGAGTCCCTTATTATCCACGTAATCACCATACCCCAGAAATTCCAAACGCCTCAGCTTCTTGAGTGCACCGGTTCTTGAAACACCCATGGTCCTGGCGATCTTCGCTGGCCCTACGGGTTCCTGGTGAGAACTCATCAAAAACAGAGCCCGAAGGTACTGCTTGTCTCTGTTGGTCAGATCGTGACGGGTCATGTTGTTAACCAATAGTTAACGCATATAAAAACCTATCGCTGAAATCCAGTTAGAACTCCAGCACAAAACATATTTATCCCGGAGGATTTGTTTGCACTCCGGAATTGGTCTTTATGGAGATGTCCAAGAAACAGGAATACGAGTTCAAAAAAGCTCTGGAAAACATACAGGAGCTCAAGGGACGCGGTACGGAATTGATTTCCCTTTACGTACCACCGGATAAACAGATATCCGATGTGGCGGCCTACCTCAGGGAAGAGATGTCACAGAGTTCAAACATCAAATCCAAGTCCACCCGAAAACACGTGCAGGCTGCGATAAAATCCATATTGTCCAAACTTAAATACTTCAGAACCCCTCCCAAGAACGGCATCGTTTTCTTCGTGGGACACATATCAGCAGCCGGGGACCAGACAGAGATGATCTCCGAGAGCCTGGAGCCACCGGCACCCGTAGAAACCTTCTTTTACAGATGCGATTCCGAATTTTTCCTGGAACCCCTTCGAAACATGATGGGAGAAAAGGCGAAGTACGGTTTAATAGTGGTGGATCGAAGTGAGGCCACCATAGGCTTGCTTAACGGGAACAAGGTAGAGGTCTTGACCAACGTTCAATCCCAGGTCCCCAGCAAGCACTCCAGAGGCGGTCAGTCGGCCCAGCGGTTCGAGAGGCTCATCGAAAATGCCGCCCATCAATATTTTAAAAAGGTGGGTGACAAATCCAACCATCTGCTGCTGGAGGAAAACCTGGAAGGGATACTCATCGGCGGCCCTGGAGCCACAAAGGACTATTTCGCCGAAGGTGAGTTCCTGCACCACGAACTCAAGAAAAAAGTGATCGAACACTTTAACACGGGGTATACCGACGAATACGGCCTTCGGGAACTGGTCAAGATGGCAGAGGACACCCTATCTGGCCTGGAGGTTGTCAAGGAAAAGAAGCTGGTAAATCAGTTACTGGAGGAGATAAGAAAACCCAACGGAGGGCTGGCCACCTACGGGGAGGAGCATGTGAGACGAGCGCTCATGATAGGCGCTGTGGACACCCTTTTAATTTCTGACGGCATAAACAGGGTCACCGCCCATGCGGTCTGCGGAGATTGCGGGCATGACATGGAGTTCACCTCCAAATCACCTGTCAAATCCCCTGAATGCCCCCAGTGTGGTAACAATATGGACATAGAGAGTAAGAGGGATATCATAGACGACCTCTATGAAATGGCAGAGGGGATGGGATCCGATGTGGAGCTAATATCCGATGAGTCAGAAGAAGGGGAACTCCTCCTGAGGGCCTTCGGTGGTCTGGGAGCCATATTGCGATTCCGTATAGACGAGGGAAATACATGAAGCATGTGATGCTGGATTTCAA
>SLLU01000015.1 GCA_007133925.1 Candidatus Halarchaeoplasma halalkaliphilum
CATATCAAGGCACGGGGTGAGCACGAACTGGAGGACGGGGAGGATTTCCGTAGAATATTTAAAAAATGTAAGAGGTTCGTCCCCTCAAACTACTACACCAACTTTTCGGGTATGGAGATAAGGAGGGATAACTACCGGTTGACGCCCATCAAAAGGGGCGAACTCAGCTTCGAACCCATGGTAGATTTCCTCATGGAAGACTATCCCGAAGTGACCATCATATCAAACTCGCCCCTGAAGGAGCACGATGCCATGTATATGAGGGTGATCTTTGAGCGCATCTACGCCCGGGAGGTGGCAAAGGACTTAAGGAGGAAAAAGAAATGACCGCCAAATTCTCGGAATCAATAGAGTATATATGTGATTCCTTGAGCTCAGTATTGAAGAGCTCGAACCGGGTTAACGTTCGTGAGACGGCGAATACCATAATCGAAGCGCCGCAGATATTCATTTACGGGGCAGGTCGCTCCGGTCTGGTGGGCAGGACCTTCGCTATGAGGCTCATGCAGCTGGGTCAGAGGGCTTTTTTCATAGGTGAGACCATCACACCCGCAGTTAAGGATGGTGATTGCGTTCTATTCGTCTCCAAGACAGGTGAAACCCAGACCGCTATACAGGCCGCCCGGATAGTAACGGAAAGGGTGAAGGCAAAGATAATCGTACTCACCGCCAGCCCGGATTCTCCCCTTGCCGGGTTCGCTGACGTTTTGATGGTACTTGATGTTCCCCGCACCGAAAAGGACTCTTCCCTGGCGCCCCTGGGTACAGTATTCGAGAACGCCGCCATGGTTTTCCTGGATGCCCTCATAGCCCTGATCATGGATGATATCGGCGAGAGCGAAGAGAACATGATGGACAGACATCCGATACTGGTGTAGTAATCGTTAAATACCAAAAGCTTTATAAGCGACCCCCATTCAATAACCCCTAAGAGTAAAACGGAGTTGAAACATTGGCTAAAGGTCTTAATTGTGCACGTAAACTAAAAAGGAACCGACAGAACTTCCGGTGGAAGGATCTCATGTACAAGAAGAGAGAGAAGGGTCTCAAGAAAAAAACAGATCCTCTGGAGGGTGCACCGCAAGGAAGAGGTATAGTGCTTGAGAAAGTGGGGATAGAGGCTAAACAGCCCAACTCCGCCATCAGAAAATGCGTTAAAGTGCAGCTCATAAAGAACGGAAGGCAGGTCACCGCATTCGCACCCGGAGAGGGGGCCATAAATTTCATCGATGAGCACGATGAGGTCCTGATAGAAGGGATAGGTGGTATGAGGGGAAGGGCCTACGGAGATATTCCCGGAGTGCGCTTCAAAGTTATCAAGGTCAACAGAGTGGCCCTGATCGAGATGGTCTCGGGAAAGAGAGAGAAACCATTGAGGTAAGGTGTTTCATTATGAATAAGGAAAAAGAATCAACGGATAGCGACGGAGGCCAAGAGAGCATATTCGACAAGCTTGAGATGCCCCTTCTATTCGACAAATACGATCTGAGCGAGGTTGTGGTCAACGACCCCGGACTCAGAAGATATATCAATCTGCAGCCGATCCTGGTCCCCCACAGCGGGGGTTCCTACGCCAACAAAAGATTTGGAAAAGAGGAGGTGAGCATCATAGAGCGTTTGATATGCTCCATGATGCGAACCGAAAGATACACCGGTAAAAAGACCATGGCGTACAAAACGGTAAAGGATGCATTTGATATAATCCATAAAAAAACCAATGAGAACCCTGTACAGGTACTGATCAGGGCAATCGAGAACTCGGCACCCAAGGAGGAGACCACACAGATAACCTACGGAGGTATCTCGGTTCCCAAAGCCGTCGATGTATCCCCGTGGCGCAGACTTTCACTGGCCCTGGGTAATAACGCGAAGGGTGCCGTCAAATCTTCCTACAAAAGCAAAAAAGGCATCGCTGCCTGCTTGGCGGAAGAATTGATAAAGGCGGCCAACGGAGACAGGAATGCCTTCGCAGTCAACCGAAAGGACGAGATGGAAAGGATGGCTCAGTCCGCAAGATAGACAAGGTGACTTTTCATGGGACGAAAGGAAAAAAATATTCAAAAAGCTCAAAAATTGATGGATAAACCGAAGTACATCAGAAATATCAGTACCGCGGCCCACATAGACCACGGTAAGACTACCCTGAGCGATAATCTGATCGCCGGGGCGGGGATGATGTCAGAAGAACTGGCAGGTAGACAGTTGATGCTGGATTTTGATGAACAGGAACAGGCAAGGGGTATCACCATAAACGCCGCCAATGTGTCCATGGTGCACAAATTCGAGGGGGAGGAATTCCTCATAAACCTCGTGGACACTCCGGGTCACGTTGATTTCGGCGGTGACGTCACCAGGGCCATGAGGGCTGTGGACGGTGTCATCATAGTGGTCTGCGGTGTTGAGGGCGTCATGCCCCAGACCGAGACGGTCATAAGGCAGGCCTTGAAGGAGAAGGTGAAGCCCGTGCTCTTCATAAACAAGGTTGATCGGTTGATAACCGAACTCAAACTCACCGGTGATGAGATGCAGATGAGACTCCACAAGATAATCCAGGAAGTGGATGATCTTATTAAACAGATGGCGCCCAAGGAATTCAAAAATGAATGGCGGCTGAATGTGGAGGAGGGCAGCGTTGCCTTCGGTACGGCACTCTACAACTGGGCCATTTCCGTCCCCTACATGAAAAGTAAGGGTTTTTCCTTTAAAGAAGTCTACGATTACATAGAACAGGGGAAGACAAAGGAACTCGCCAAAAAAGCACCCCTGCACGAGGTGGTGTTGAACCAGGTCATGAGGCACATGCCAGACCCCATCACCGCCCAAAAATACAGGATACCGAACATATGGAGAGGGGATGAGGAATCGGAAATAGGACAGTCCATGATAAACTGTAATGAGAACGGCCCCACGGCCATGATGGTCACCAAGATAATAATGGATCCCCATGCTGGAGAGATATCCGTTGGAAGGTTGTTCAGCGGTAAGGTATCCAACGGTATGATGCTGTACATAGACGATCAGCCAAAACCAAACCGGGTTCAGCAGGTTTCTCTGAGCGTCGGCGCGGACCGGGTAACCGTTGAAGAGATCAAGGCGGGTAACGTGGTGGCGGTTAGCGGTTTAAGGGATGCCATAGCCGGCTCCACTGTGAAATCCGTGGCAGATATGGTGCCCTTCGAGGAGATGAAACATTACTCCGAGCCAGTGGTCACCAAGGCTGTGGAGGCCAAGAACACTGCTGACCTACCCAAGCTCATCGATGTACTGAGATCAATAGCTAAGGCGGACCCCAGCATAGAGGTGAAGATAGATGCCGAGACCGGTGAACATCTGTTGTCCGGTATGGGAGAGCTGCACCTTGAGGTTACGGAGCACAGGATAAGGGAAGAACACGGAGTACCCATCACCGCATCCAAACCCATCGTGGTGTACAGAGAAAGTGTGGAAGGAAAAGGCGGTCCCTTCGAGGGTGTTTCACCCAACAGGCACAACCGTTTCTACATGGAAGTTGAGCCCCTGGAGGAATCCATCGTCCAGGCCATCGAAGATGGCGACATTAAGGTCAGCGGAAAGATAGAGAACAAGAACGAACTGGCAAAGCAGCTCCAGGAACTGGGTATGGACAAAGACGAATCCAAGAATATAGTTGATTTCCACGGAGATAACGTTCTCATGAACATGACAAAGGGTATCCAGTATCTCTACGAGACCATGGAACTGATCGTGGAGGCATTCCACGAGGCCATGGAAGAAGGTCCCCAGGCAAAAGAAACGTGTAAGGGGATCAAGATAAAACTGGTGAACGCGAAACTCCATGAAGACGCCATACACAGGGGGCCGGCACAGACCATCCCTGCGGTCAAGAATTCCATCTACGGCGCTATATGTCAGGCCGGCCGTATACTGCTGGAGCCAAAACAAAAGGTGTTCATAGACGTACCGGCGGATCTAATGGGAAACACCACTGTGGAAGTCCAGCAACGCCGGGGTGAGATCCTGGATATGAAGCAGAAGGGTGCCAACACTGTTCTCGAGGCCAAGACCCCCGTATCTGAGATGTTCGGCTTCTCCGGAGACATACGCAGTGTGACCGGAGGAAAGGCACTATGGTCCACGGAACACTTCGGATTCGAAAAGGTTCCCAAGAACATGCTGAACGATGTAACAAAACAGATACGGATTCGTAAAGGCATGAACCCAGAGCCCTTCAACGAGTCGCACTATTCGGGCTGAGACGAGCAAAACCTTTTAATAACCCCTTTCTTTCTTTTTTTCCTCATGTCAGAGAACGAGTTCATAAAAAGGGAACACCTGAGTATGCTCTACGGATTACTGGCAGCACTGGGAGTGGCGTTCTATTTTTCATGGTCTTTTGTATACGGCACGTGGTTCGATGTGGGTGTTTACACGGTGACCGTGGTGATGGTAGGTTTTGGCCTGATCGGATTCATGCTGTATTCCATAAAGGATTAATGGGTCTTACATAGGTAAACCGCTATGGAACTCTCTTTTCCGCACCAAATACATTTACCTGAATATTCCTCTCCATGATACAGTGTGCCCAATATGTTCCTGTCAGTTGCTTCTTCTATGTTCTCACCGCATTCGAAGGTACCGCACCATCCTATGCGATAAACCTTCTCCTGGCTGATGGATCCTAGATCGTCGGCATCTTCTATGTTATCTTCCAGATGAGACTGAGCCCGGGCGAACATCTCTTGCTCCATGGTATTCATGAGTTCTTCAAGAGAATCTTCCAGTTCTTCCAGGGAAACGGTGGATTTCTCTCCCGTATCTCTCCTCACAAGGGTGACAGTTTTCCCTTCCATCTCCTTGCCACCCATGTCTATTCGAAGGGGTATCCCCTTTTCCTCGGACTCGTAGAACTTGCTGCCGGGTCGGATATCCGGTCTGTCGTCCACGTCTACCCTGTAACCCATCTTTCTCAACCTCTCCAGTACATCTCTGCAATAGTCCATTAGATCAGGATCCTCACCGTATACTATGGGTATGAGCAGTACCTGTATGGGGGCGAAGGCGGGAGGCAGCACAACCCCTTTGTCATCACCGTGTATGGATACCATGGCACCTATCAACCTCTCGGACATTCCATAGGTCGTCTGGTGAACGTACCTGTGTTCTCCATCGATCCCTTCGTAGGTGATATCGTAGGCTTCCGCAAAGTTGTTCAGATACTGGTGGATGCCTGCGATCTGAAGGAGACGTCCCGTGGGTAATAATGCATCTCCACCCACCGTGTACTTGGCTCCCGGGAACTTGTCCCAATCGGTCCTACGGAGTTTCAGGTAGGGCATGCATAGTTTTTCCGCCAGCTTGTCCATCATCTCCAGGTCCTCGCGTATCTGTATCTCCGCCTCCTCTTCTGTCTCGTGACAGGTGTGGGCTTCGAAGAAATGTATCTCACGCATCCTCATGAATGCACGGGTCTGTTTTGTTTCGTACCTGAACACGTTGACCATCTGGTATATCTTGAGAGGGAGGTCTGCGTGGGAACGGATCCAAAGGTCAAAAATCGGGTACATGGCAGTCTCGCTGGTGGGTCTCAGGAGCAGGGGTACATCCAGGGGCGTACTCCCCGCATGGGTGACCCAGAAGACCTCATCACCGAATCCCTTTATGTGGTCCGCTTCCTTCTGAAATTCGTCTTCGGGTATGAGCAGGGGGAATTTCACTTCGTGATGTCCGTTCTCGTCCACCAACCGACGTGTTTCCGCATCTATGAGAGACATGAGCTTCCATCCGTAGGGGGTCCATATGTTCATCCCCTTCACGGGATATCTCTTATCGGTGAGGTCTGCCTTCTCTATCACTTCGTTGTACCATTCGCTGAAGTTCTCGTATTTTTTTCCTTTTTTTTCATCCACGGTCAACACCCGTTGGTCTTTTTCCACAGCTGGGACACTCGCCCAGCTGTTTGATGCAGGAAGGGTGATACCGTTCCCCGCATCTTCCGCATACATGGGCACGTTTCCCCAGGGATTCGAAACAGATAATGCAGGTATCGTTATTAACTTGTCGGGTTTCCCCAATTTCTTCTA
>SLLU01000084.1 GCA_007133925.1 Candidatus Halarchaeoplasma halalkaliphilum
AACCCAACACAGTTATCCGAGGTAAGATACAACCTTTCGAAGACCATTACCGTTTTGTGGGTATCTTCTTCGTGAACATGCCACCTCTGCTCCCAGACATGAATGGGCTGCTGGCTCAATACGAGAACGGAAAACTGGAGGAATTGGAGGATATAACACTGAGAAAGGGAACTGCACTGAGAACAGTTCTAAAAAAATATCCCGCCCAATGGATAGACCACATGTGCAAACATTACGGACTCAAGGCCAGGCTGAAAAAGGAGAAAGTGGAGAAGATAGTGGACAAACTGGTGAGTGACCTACCGGAGATCGTATCGGAACTGCCTGAAGAGGCAAAAGAAGTCCTGTCTTTGTGCATGTCTAACGGGGGTGTAGTCAAGTACGGAAAGTTGAGGGATTACGATGATGAGTTCTATCTGTTCTGGGAAAGAAAACGGCCAGTATCAACTGTAGGCATATTGAGGATGAGGGCACTGTTACTGGTGGGTAAGATGAACTTCGGTGAAAGGCGGTACCGGGTAGCCTACATACCGAACGAGATACGCGATGGTTTGAAACCGCTGCTGGAGCCCACCGCGAGCTTGAAGCACTGGTGTTAGAATATCATGAAATTGCGATATCAGGGGTGGTTCACCTTAAAATCCAAACAGGAGATGGAAGGGCATCAATGTTAATCCTCATCATCGGAACCTCGGAGTAAGGAAGAAAAAACTGTTGACACAGTATATTCTTCAATTTCTTCCGTCTCGGGTTCCTCAGGGGGAAGGCTTTTTACCAGGTATTGGCCGTAGTAGGGTTCTTGTCCTAGTGCATCCTGCTCTTGATCTCTTCTTGCTATCCTCCTGAATGCGAGGATTATGAACAGAAACAGTAAAAAAAGAAACGATACCAAAAGAATCAACCACAACGGGACGGATAAAGCAGAAGGAGAATCTTCCTTGGGCTCCACCCTAAGGGTAGCATTTCCGTGGAGCTCTCCGTCGCTGGCGGTAATTATCCAAATCCCCGGAGATCCGGAGGTATATACGTTCCCCATCCAGCCTCCACCGGCACCAGCTTCCACAGACCAATGGGTATCTCCAGTGATTTCGGATATCCGGTTATCATACATATCGTATAAGATGGCTTGGAATACCTGGGACTCACCTGAAATAAGTGTGACATCAGAGGGGTCAACGACTATACAATGGGGACTACCATGAAGCACGGTAACAGGTACTGTGGAAGAGATCACACCCCTGTAAGAAGCGGCCACTTCGTACGAACCTACGACCCTCATGCTGAACAAGCCGTTCTCATCCATACCATGCCAGACAAAATGCTCAGGCGAGTTCGTGATAAGATTATCATACATATCGTAAGCTTGTGCCTCGAAGGGCACATCGATCCCGGCGGTTACAGTTTGGGAGCCGGAAGGGGATATGGAAACCATATGAGGTTCGCCGGGGTTGACCATGAAAACCCCCGTCCGTGAAATATCGTCGATAAAGACTTGAACGATATATTCCCCGGTTGTCTCAAGTGCACTCCAATCGCGTGATGCCGAACCCATGGTGAAGTTCAGAGTACCTTCCCATGATTCTTCGGCGATGGTTATAACAACATGGTATGAAACAGTGTCATCTTGATCCAGGGTTACGACCACTACGAGTCTGTTACCCGCGGTTATGTCTTCCACGGACACCTGGAAATCATCGGGAATGACCCTCTGGACTATGATCTGTGCTGTACCCACCAGGGAGGTGTAGGATCCCGTGACAGTCCACTCACCGGGAATCTCGGAGGTATAAGCATTATCATCCCAATACCCTCCGGCCCCGGAATCAATGGACCATTCCGTTTCGTTGGTGACATCGCCTATATGGTTATCGAATCCATCGTATGCAACTGCCTGGAATAACTGTACATGACCCGCTTCTATGACCGAAGACCCGGGGGTGATATCGATCCTCGATGGTGTATCCGGCTCAACTGTGAGCAATGCCTCGTCTGTGAAACCCATGAATTCGCCGGTCACAGTCCAAGTACCTGCGTAAGCGGAAAGATATACGTTCCCGTCCCAATGTCCCCCTGCATCCAGGGTTATAGACCAGTTGGTCTCACCCGTTACATCCCCTATCATCCGACCATACACATCATATGACGTGGCGTTGTACCAGATCCCCTGCCCGGCGATTATAGAGGAATCCCCGGGATCTATACTGATCCAATGGGGTTCTCCGGGAACACCAACGGTTAGGGCCACAGAGATATCATACAGAGTAGGTGTTAAAAACGGATCATGGGTTACCAACACCTCTTTCGTCCACAGATATCTTCCTGTAAGTTCCTCGTCGGGGGCTAACTCTGGAATAGGCTGTCCGTTGGAGGTCTCGTACCATTCCAGAGGAATGGTCACATCATCCCCAGTTACGGCAGTGAAAACAGATACAAAGGTATCTTCTTCCTCCGACGATCTCCAGTGGATCACACTGGCTCCCGGAGAATCATCCAGGTACAAGGGGGAAGATACACGATGCCCCCTTCCTTGCCCTATGTAGCTGAGATACCCCATGTCGTACCATCTTGCCCCATTTATGTCCCCGTGATTATCATTGTTTGTCAGATCTTCCGTTAAGGTTCCACTGCCCTCGTTCAGAGTCCAATAACCGACTAATCCGTATTCCGTGCCCGTCAATCTGCGCTCCATATCATCCCGTATTTGGGATACGTTTCTGGCATGATCCCATAAACGTACCTCATTTATCAATCCGTTCCACCAGCGGGCATCCTCACTTGTATATTGACGGCCTATGACGAAGGGGTCTCCACTATCCTCTATGGAACCATTGGCGGTGTCGGTTTGCAATACACCATCCACATAAAGGAGCATACGGGTTCCGTCAAAAACCCCTGCTATGTGGTGCCATCCTCCATGAGGATGGGTTTCGTCGCTTACTATGATTGTAGTGGTACCACCTCCGTCACCTACCTGGAACTGAAATCGATCATCACCGTTTTTGGATAAAGCGAATCCAGAATAGCTACTACCACCACCGGCGACCATCTTTCCGGCTATTCCCATGTAGTCCCCCGAATCAGCCTGAGCCCAGGCTTCTATGGTAAGAGGTCCGGTAGTTACAAGACTTGCACCAGATCCGCATACCACCTCATCTCCACCACCGTCAAAATCCAGTGCATACTCACGAGAGAGCCTCAGAGAATCATCAAACACCTCAATGTTCTCACGTTCAACAGCCCCTTCTATCCATTCTTGATCCAATTGTGTTGTTCGGGACTGGTCCCCTGGAGTGAATACCATAATCTCACCCTGGTAAAGCTCTCCATTCATTTCCGCAACAGCCTTAAACTCGTACATTACAAGGGGATCCATATCGTGAACGGAGTAGGTAAACTCACCCGGTTCAGATACCTGCTGCCTATCGGTTTGCTGCCAATCACCATGATCACCTCTATAAAGAAAAGAAACGTTTATCCAAGGTTCATGGATGTGAACAACTTCACCACGGAGTTCGGCAGAGGTGGGGTTTACATTTATGGCAGTCCTTGTTAGGACCGGGACGGAATACTCGATGACCACCAGGCCATGGCCTTCCCCAACACCGGATACATTTTCCTGATCATCCCCATTATTTATCGAACCTCCACCGCCACCGTTGTTGTTTAAACCGTTCTCAGTACTACCTCCACCTCCGGAGTAGCCGCCACCACCCCCGGAATAAGTCCAACCGCTGTAATCTCCGTCTGAACTACCGCCACCTCCGAATCCACCGTGAGCAGGCCGAAACCCCCCTGAGCACCGTTAAGATAGGCCTTACCTCCTTCACCGTTTGGGGCCGCAAAGGTCCCGTCCGCCCCGTCTGTGAAAAAACCGCCGCCGCCACCACCCCTTCCTCCACCACTGCCCCCATTACCGTCCGTGCCACCGTTGGAAGGATAGCCTCCCCTGCCCGGATTGCCCGAACCATCAGACGTACCATGCCGTTCATCATACACCGGATTTCGAGCACCGCCACCACCTCCGGCGATTAGCAAAATATCGCTCTCATCCAAAGCACCTTCCTTTACCACGAAGGAACCGCCACCGGTATTACGATCATTGGATAAGCTTCCTCCTTCCTGTCCCACCAGTATCTCCAGGATCGTACCACCTTCAAGGAAGAAATCACCGGATACCTTTGCCCCGAGCCCTCCATTGGAACCGCCACCCTGGGCACCTAATGCCGTGATTCGATATATACCGTCCATGGGAACTGTCCACATCTGTATACCGTTTTCAACAATTACAGAGCCATCAAGATTGGTACCCCAGTATTCCGCATCGGCATCCGCCTGTGAGGGGCCCTCGGGACCATGAGCACCACAGTTGGTGAATACAAGAGGGTGTTGCATCAACCAAATGTAAAATCGGATCCCAACATGATGGTTTGAACGACGGACAGACCATCATGTATCCCATCAAATAGACCTATTTTCAGCGATCGTATTGACTTATTTAGCGAACACCGACACCATCTTGAGCAATGTCAACAGAGTTTGCACTGGTTCGAATTTCTTACCCCTTTTCGGTAGTCGAGTTTTCTCAAACGAGCATCGTTCGTTTACGCATGGAGCCCGGGAGACCTTTATCATATGCAGTCAATGCTTGGACCATATATCCGATGAGGCACCACCAGATAGATTTAATCACACTTTCCAATCTCCTTGACTTAGGCCTCTCGAAAGAGGCCATAGCCTTCAGTCTTGAAAATACACGTTCCACCGCAGAACGATACGGTCGATGTAATCTTTCGGTGATAAGTTCTACCAGTTTACTTTCTTTCGACGTTCCTATATCGATGTTGTATTTGGTCAGAAACGTCTGGCCTAAGTATTTGAAAGCATCCTGGACCGATCTTATCTTGTGGCCGTGCGTGTCGAACAGTTTCTTTACCCGTCGTTTCATCTGCTTCAGTATCTTGCTGTTCCTTGGATTGCATGCGGGTAAAAAGGTACCACCGGTCTTGTCAGGGACGATCTCCCTAAAGCCCTTATCATCGTAAGCACCGTCCGCAAGCAACGCTATTATCTCTTCAAAGTCGTAGTTTTCCTCGAACTCTTCCAGCAGTGGAACGAAGTGTGACGAGTCATGGTCATTACCTGAACTCAATATCATCGCCAGTAGCATCTTGAGCTCTCTGAGCGAGAGATAAGAGGACATTTGTCCTCGGTATCTCGGATTCAGCATCTATCAATAGATGGACCTTGTAACCGTAGAAACTGCCCTGGTGATTACCCCATTCTGCACCCTCAACCGGGTGCAGGTTGGTATTCTTTCGCGTATCACAGTAAGCGTAGATGTGAGTAGCATCAACCACAATAAAACGATTTGTGATCACTCCTCTGTCATATAACTTCATGACGAGTTTATGAAACAGTTTTTTGAGGAAATCCTCATCGATTTCACTAAAAGCACGCGAGAGTGTTGTGTGGTCCACCGAACAAGGCATACCTGTCGCTTTTTGAATACGTGTATTGTATCTTACCCAGTTCTCAGTCGTCCTTAGAGTTCTACTCGTGGTGAACATCAACAGTAGAGTGTTCAATCTATCGTCAGATACATCAGAACATACTTCCATCTCCGATAATAGATCCCTGAACGTTCCACAGAACTCTTCGTACGTTATCACACCGACTTCTGGTATCTCATCATCGTCTTCCTTCTTGTATCTGGGATTTGTTCGCCTTTGTTTCAACTGCGAATCGGCCTTCTTATGTCTGCGATTGAGGTATATCTTCTCACCCTGACACAGTCTCACCTGTATGGCATTACTCTCTACCAGTTTATTGAGAACTCTTTGGCAGTTCCTGCCAAGCAATTCTTCCGATTCTTTGGCGGTGATGCCCCATGGTCTTCTCGATGCGAGATAGGATAAGGTTGCCTTTGTAGTTCTTTCGGTGTGAAATGTGATGACAGTCCTGCTGTACTTTTCTATCCGATGCCTATAGACACCCCAATGATCCGCTCTTTTACCTATCTCCCTCGTACGTATCAGCCAC
>SLLU01000061.1 GCA_007133925.1 Candidatus Halarchaeoplasma halalkaliphilum
CCAAAAAGGCTTGCGTGGATTTTTTCCTTTATGGAATGTTATCCGAGGAAGCGGAAGATATGCTCACCGAGACCAGACTGTTCAAAGTGTTCCTTTCGGATACCACCGGGGTCGAGAAAAATAGGGATCTGAAAATTGCATCGAAAGTAGTTTTCGATTCAGGGGGTCTGGTTGCCTTCCACTGTGAAAGCGATGAATTGTTCGGAGAACCGGGGGAGGATCTGGCAGGGTATAACAAGGAACGGCCAAAGGAGAGTGAGGTGAGGGCCATAGAGAGTTTAAGAGAATGGCCCAAGGGAAGAAAACATGTATGCCATATAACCTCTGAAGAGGGGTTGAAAGCTGCGAGGGAGGTCGGTGCTCATACGGAGGTCACCCCCCATCATCTGTTCTTTACCGACGAGGTTATACTGGATTCCTTTGGAAAGGTGAATCCTCCTCTGAGGGGGGACTCAAATCATTTTTCCATGTGGGAGCATTTTGAGAGGGGGAACTTTGACGTGATGGCCAGCGATCACGCACCCCATCTGGAAGCCGAGAAGGCCGTGGAGTTTTCACAAGCACCTGCAGGGCTGCCAGGAGTGGAGACAACTTTTCCGCTGATGATGAGTGCCGTTGCCATGGGCAGGATAGACCTTACCACCGTTGTAGATATGATCTCCTACCGTCCGGCTAGATTGCTGGGAATACAAAAGGGAAAAATAGAAGAGGGTTACGACGCGGACCTTGCACTCTTTGACTTCAGAGAGATAGAGCCAATATCGTCAGACAGACTGCACTCAAAATGTGGCTGGTCTCCGTACGAGGGGTCCCCGGGAATATTCCCCAGACATGTTATTTGCAGGGGAGAATTCGTGGTCAAGAACAGGCGAAGCACCACTTCCGGCGGCCGTGGTAGGTATCTCTTCACCCCGTAAGGATTTCTCGGGGAAGATTATTTATCCCACCTTATGAATAGGGATGCTGATTAGTGTGCAAAAGAAGAAGAATGATGGGGAAGAGGAAGTCATTCGAGTTCCATACCCAAGAAGACGAGAAGGGCAGATGTTTGCCATAGCGGACAAGATGCTCGGAGGCGGCAGGATAAGGGTGATGTGCGAGGATGGAAAATCAAGGATGGGACGTATACCGGGAAAGCTCAAGAAAAGGATGTGGATGAGAGAAGGAGACCTTTTGATAGTGAAACCATGGGATTTTCAGGATGATAAGGCAGAGGTGGAATACCGATACACACGTACACAAGTTAACCACCTAAAAAGAAGGAATGACATCCCTTCCAATATTGATATTTTTTAAGCGTCCGCCGAGAGATATCGTGTGTAACTTAGAGAGATATCGTACAATAGAAAAATATTAAATTGCTAAACACCTTAGGGGAGTTAGATTCACGATGGCCCGTATCAAAGTAATCAAAGACGTAACAGACTTCGTACCCATACTCCGAGCAGTGAGCACAGAAGCGAAAAAAGAGATATTCACAGAACTTGCAAACGATTGGAAAACCTCGGATGAGATCGAGGAGAAATACGGTGAAGAGGGTGTTACTGCCCTGAAACTCTTTGAAAAGATGAAATTAGTTGAAACTCGGTGGCAGCATACGGACAGAGAAACAAAAAAGGCATACCACACATATTATTCATCGGTTCACATCGATGCATCCGTGCCGGTTTCGGAGATCAGTGAGGTCCTTTATGCAGCCATGCTGGACGAGGCAGAGTTCACAAAAATTGAAGATAGGATACTGGAGCAGGTACGGAAAGGCGAAAACTTCGCAAAAGATATAAGTGAGATGCTCGAGGTATCCCCCCTTACAATGAAAAGCATGGTAAAGCGGTCCGTCAAGTTGGACTACCGGGGACATAGGATACTGGAGCTGAAGGAGTAAATCACATGGATTTAGACGATCTGAATATATTCGACAGGTACTCAACTAGTACCTTTGCGTTGGTATTGGGGATGGCGATAATAGGCACCATAACCTACATAATTTACGTCATCGCTCCGCTGTATGCCGACGAAAGGCCTGTTTTCTTCATATCGTTACTGGTGATGATCTTTGGAATTTTCATCCCGATTTCATTCTTTTTGGAGATGATATTGGATGTTATCCCCGACGTGGTGGGAAAATTCATATCCGGGGCCCTGCCCGCAGTAATAGCATGGACATTATACCACGCTAATACCAGCGAAGGGGTTGGTGGCGGCGGTCTGGTTTTGTTTATTGTGCTACCTGCGCTCTTTACCATATTGACATCCTTGATAATGGTGAGAGGGGTGATAATCCCCTTGAACGAACAGAGCGAATTCGAATTTGATGTGGATGAGGATGAAGGTATAATCCTTTCCGAAGAACCAGAAGAAGAAGGTCTGCTGGAAGATGATTCGGATATTTACCCTGAAGAAGATTCTTGGTGACTGAATTGGTATCCGTTTTGAGATTGGGGCACCGGCCAGAACGGGACAAACGGATGACCACCCATGTAGGGTTGACCACCAGGGCTTTCGGAGGAGAACGGATTTTTCTACCAAAGATGGATTCTCAAGTAGAAAAAACCATGGTTGACGTATCTCGCAGGTTCGGAGGTTCTTTCAAGGTGGAAGAGAAAAGGAACTGGAGAGGTTTAATACAGGATTGGGACGGAGACGTGATACACCTTACCATGTATGGAGAAAACATCGATGATCTATTTGAAAAAGTAGACCTGAAAAATCCCCTGATCATAGTCGGTGCAGAGAAGGTCCCCGGGGATGTTTACAAGATCGCAGATTACAACGTTGCAGTTGGCAATCAACCACACTCCGAAGTGGCTGCACTGGCTGTCTTTTTGGATAGATTCAATGAAAGGCATGTTCATGAAGATTATTCCCACCCGGACATATCAGTACTGCCTTCGACCCGTGACAAACGAGTTGTGGATAACTCAAATATCCCTTCACTCACAGAATGTTACGAGATGTGCAATTCCATGGACGAAGAACTGATGAAGCATACCCTTTCGGTTCTTGAAAAATCGATGGAATTGCATAGCCATTTCGGAGGACACCTTGGATTGATAATTGCCGGGAGCATGCTGCATGATATAGGCCGGACCATATCCCATGAAGTTGATCATGGTGTGATAGGAGGGGATATGATAAGAGAAAGGGGCTGGGACGAGGAGTTGGCTAGAGTAGTAGAAAGGCATGTGGGAGGAGGGATTTCCCGTGAGGAGGCCGCTGATCAGGGGCTGCCCCGTAGGGATTTGGTGCCACAAACTATGGAAGAAAAGATCGTCTGTCACGCTGATAATAGTTCTGGTGGAGAAGAGAGATTCCATGATCTAATAGAGAGGACGATTTCGGCAGGATATGAAAAAAGTGCTGAAAGGATGAGGGAATTGAGAGACTATTTTGAAAAAAAGAAGGAAAGGGTTTAGGGGATTCTTTCTTCCGGACCGATGTTCATTATCAGGAAACCCGAATTCACCTTGGGGTAGAAATCCGTGGATTTTTCCGGCATCCTCTCGCCGTTCTTTGCGGTACGGAGTACCTGATCCGGTTTGGTTGCGTTGACCAGGAACGCCACCGTTGCGTCCCCTTCATCTACTCTTGCCACTGCATCTTTGGTCCAGCGTTCGTAGGCTATGGTTTCATCGATATCCAGGGGCCCGGTTTTCATGATCCCATTGAAGATAACATCTCTCAATATCACCACATCAAGGCCTTTATAGTCCTCAGAATAGTCCTTGGGGAAGAACTCATCTATGGAGTGTTTGTCCCTGAGACGAAGTCCCGTATACCCATTTCCATCGTAGACCACAAAGGAGATGATCTCTTTATTGGAAGAGAGGAATCCTTCGACGTCATCCACTCCGGATATGTCAAAGAATTCGCCAAGGGAATCCAGATGTTCCCGGGTAAATTCATGGCTCAACAGCAACCTGTGACCTGGCAGCACTATCAATCCCGGGTCCTCCACCGGTACCATGTAGGTCATGCGATAGTTAAATGCGGAATCCTCAGTCCAGTCCATTTTGGCCCTCATATCATCCCGGTGGCTCACAGCGGTCTCGTACCGGTGGTGGCCATCGGCTATGACCACCTGTTGATCCTGCAGAACCTTCCGGATCTTTTCTATGCTGGAGGGGGCCGTGATACGCCATACCCTGCTCCTGACACCATATCCGTCGACTGCCTCGAAATCCGGATCACTTCCCGAGACTTCATCGAATATACTGATGATCGTGTGTTCCGGATCGCTGTAAAGCATGAATCCCGGTTCCAGGTTGACCTGGGTTGCCCTGAGCATGTTTAAACGATCTATCTTGGGGCCTTTGTGGGTTTGCTCATGTGGTAAAACCACTCCATCCTCGAAGGGATAGAGTTTAACCGCAGAGACGAATCCCTTTCGTATGTGTTTTTTACCCAATACCTCGAACTCCTGGAAGTAAATGTATATACCCTGTTCTTGGTCTGTTTCCAGAACGTTTTCAGTAAGCCATTTGCCCAATCGTCGGGATGCCACATCGTATCGATCCTCCTCTATGGGAAGGATCAATCTGCAGAAGTTGTATTCGCTCATATCATAGTACTTCTTCTGAAGTTCAGGAGGTATCTTGTCATAGGGTTGTGTGATCACTTTGTCCATTGAACCTATCTTCTCTTCGTTGTAATGAATGCTGCGAAAGGGACGTATCTCCACCATTATGCTCAGCCCCGTTTTTTCAACTCGGCGATCACTTTTTCAGCAGCTTGAGTGCCGGCCCTTTCCTGACCTTCCATGGTCTGGGCGCCTATGTGGGGCGTGGCATGGAAGTTATCCAGTTCCAACAGGGGTATCTTGCCCGGAGGCTCCTGAGCGAACACATCCTTGCATGCGAATCTGATCTTGTTATTCTTCAGAGCATCATAGAGAGCCTCTTCATCCACTACACCACCTCGAGAAGTATCCACCAGGACCGCACTCTCCTTCATCAGGGAGAACTCCTTTTCACCTATCAAACCCCTGGTCTGGTCAGTCATAGGTAGATGAAGGGATATAAAATCCGCAGTCTTGAGCAGATCGTCAAGGGGTAACCATTTGGCATCCAGTTCCGTTTCGGCATCTTCCCTTCGGTTACGGGTGTGATATACGATATCCATTCCCATGGCCCGTGCCCTTCGTGCCACTTCCTGACCGATGTTACCGAAACCGATGAGTCCCAAGGTCTTTTTGTAAATCTCGTTACTCTTCAGTTCTTTCTTGGTCCATTTTCCATCTCTCATGGATATGGTACCGGACACTATGTTTCGGTAGGCGGTGAACATGTGAGCGATCGCCAATTCCGCCACGGATATGGTGGTTGCGGTAGGGGTGTTGTAAACCGCGATTCCTTTTTCACGTGCATAGGCGGCATCTACGTTATCTAAACCTATACCGGGCCTTCCTATCACCTCAAGGTTAATGGCCGCGTCTATGGACGGTTCCCTCAATTTAGTGGAGCTGCGAACTATGACTCCGTGATAGGAGGGGATGGTTTCTGTTAGTTCTTCAGGGGTCATGTCGAACTTCTGATCCACCTGAAGTCCGGCATCTTCCATCATCTTTATGCCTTCTTCCGCAATGGGGTTACAAACAAGTACTTTCTTCATGGATATCACAGTCCTGCAACCTCTTCTATGGCATCCGTTAGCTCCTTGATACTTTCCAAGGTGTGGTCGCCCATGTGACCGATACGGAACGTCTTTTCCTTCAACTTGGCGCCGTATCCATTGGAGAATAACATGCCGTATTTACTATCCACTTCTTTACGGAGTGCATCTATATTGAGGTCCCTGGTGTTTTTTACCGTGCTGACCGTCTGGGACCAATATCCCTCTTCGGGGAACATCTCGAAATGCTTCTGTGCCCAATTCCGTGTGTACTCAGCCATGGCCAGATGTCTATCAGATCGGTTCTTATGACCTTCTTCCAGCATATGCTTCATCTGCTCGCGATACGCCAGCATCAAAGATATGGCAGGTGTTGAAGGAGTCTGACCTTTTTTCTTGTAATAATCAATGTTCTGGGCAAAAC